>JAIRLU010000099.1 GCA_031259215.1 Treponema sp.
ATCTGGTCCATCGGATCAATCCCCTCTATCTGGTATTGGAACAGATATCCCGCACCAGAGAGGAACACGAAGAAGGGCTCCGGCAGCAGATGGCATATCTCCGCTGATCCTGCCCTCCTAAAGAACAGGTTCTTGCAAAACCGTATCCCCGGATTGGGAGGAATGAGGTTCCCCTAGTCCGGGAATACGTCCTCAAGAGAGGACTTCGCTTTGTTCCTACTCTCGGCCTCCTGCAGGATTGGGGAAGTCGGTCTGCTTTCCCAGGTAGTCTGCGTTGTTGATCTCCGTGGAGCAGTCGCCAAATACCCCGCCGTAGCGGTGAATCCCAGTCTGGACTTTGATGAATTTAACCGCATTGAGGCTTATTGAGGTACCGTCCGCCCGGATCGCATCCTCCACGTAAAACTTGTCCCAGGTATCGTTGGAGGCCCACTTACCCGCGTTGCCGAAGGAGTCCACATAGCCTCCTATATCAGAGAGACCAGTGTAGTCCCCGGTGGCGATATTACCGTCATCTCTGAGGAGGGTACCGGTGTAGCTTACCCAATCCCCGGAAACCCCCCAGGGGCTGGGCCAGCCTCCGGGGAGGATCCCGGTGCGGCCTTTACTGTCCACCCAGTAGACCCGGCGGATGATCTGGCCGAACTCGTTTATACTCTCGGTGTCATTACTGCGGAAATAGGTGATGCTGTAGCGCCGGGTGATGAGGGAGGCATACCGGGAACCAGGATCATCATCGCTGCCCTTGAGTTCATACCACATCTCGTCGGGGATATGGTTGCCGTTCTTGTCTTCCATAAGCCAGACTACCCCGGCCTCGGACCAGTTACCCATGGGGTTTCCGGTGATGCTATAGAAAGGCTGGTGTTCCACTTCCCATACTTCGTAACCTCCCACCGAGCCGAGGCTCCAACCGTAACCCGTACCGCCTTCGGTCATCTGGCCGCAGGCAAAGTTTCTCAAGGGAGAGGTGAAGGATCCTTGGGGGAGGGTTCCGGTGTAACAGACCACCTCAGTGGACGCGGTTTTGGTATCCCTTTGGCTGGTAACGTAGTTTCTGCCGGTAACCTGCACCGTAACCGTGTAGGTTCCTGCTGCCTGGGGGGTGAAGGTAAAGGTTTCTTGGTTGGTAGCCGCCGCGGTATCGTACGCGCCGCCGCTCACGGACCAACTGTAGTTGGCTCCCAGGTCTTGGTGGTCCTCATCAAAGCCTAGGAGAACCCGGACCGGAGCCAGGACCAGGGTTTCTTGAGGCCGGGCGTAGTATGTGGCCGCCCCAGGGCCTCTCCCGGTGGGGTCTGAGACTTGGCGCATATAGCCGTAGTCAAAATACACCTGGGGTTCTATATCCGCCACATAGACCTCAAATTCTACACTTGCATCATCCAGGGTGAGGGTGAGGATTTGTACTCCCGCTTGGCCTGAAACAAAGCCCTGGACATCTTCCTCAAAGATGCTGCCCTTTTTAACTGAGAGTTCCACTTTAACGCCGTTCACTTCCACGGTGGCTCTCAGGTTAGACTTGGCAAACTCAAAGGGAACTCCTTGTATATACACCTCTTTATAGAAGGTTAATTCATGGTTGAGATAGGCCCCCCTATAGAAGGGGTTCAGGCTTACGGTTGCGTGGGCCGGGACCTTCACCGTAACCGGCACCTCAAAGGTTTCTTGATTCAGCCGGAGGCTTATGGTTTGGTCTCCCCGTTGTGTTTTATCATAACCGCTTACGAAGATGAGATTGTGGTCCATAGGCTCAGCCACGCCGTCCGAATAGGTTCCGGTGATGACCAGGCCCTCCAGATTGAAATTCTCTCCTAGTTCATAGGTAGTTTTAGTGGGGAGACTGGTCATTTCCAGGCTTCGCAGAATCCGATCCGAAGGATCCACCTGAATGGTAAAATAAACTGAAGTATAGGTTCCTAAGCGGACGTATACCCGTTTTAACCCTGGAACGGAGGTATCCACGGGATCCACCGTATAGGCTGAGGAGGGCAGGGCCTCGCTTTTCGTATCGTCCGTGTACTCGTAGACCACGGTAAGCCCTGTAGGGTCAAAGGCCTGGTTTCTTGCATAGTAGGTAAGTGCCGGAGGGGAAGCAATGGCAATGCCCCGGATGATCTTGGGAATCTCCGGGTTCTCCGGGTCTGTGGGATTTTCCGGGCTTGTGGGGTTCTCCGGGGTGTCCTCGGGGTGATTCACCGGCTGTTCACAAGCCAGGATCAGGAAGAGGGCGAGGACCGGCCCCAAGGTTGCGAAGCATCGGTATGGGCTTTGTCTCTTGATCATAACAATCTCCTATAGATTTTTTTATGGATAGGTTCCTGGCCTCTTTATGGGCGAGGATCATGAAGTCGAACTGAAGGTTCAGGTATGACATACACTAGAGTTGTTCGGAAACCTCAGTTTCCGAACAACTTCCGCTTAAAAAACGATAAAAAACGTGGATTTTATTAAGAAATCCACGTTTTTTGGAGACTTGTTCGATAACCAACCGGGTTATCGAACAAGTCCAATAACCTAAACACCACAAAATGGAGATGACTACCCAGCTTGGATAGACAAGCGACCGGGTTGCATCGCCGATTTTCCTTCTTTCTTATGTCTCGAGAGGCAGATCAGTGGACACTCGTTTTGACGGGAATATCAGCGTGAGAATCAGATATACCGCCAGCGCGCATACGAGCCCGGGAATAACCGGCTGCTGTTCCCAGCCAAAAAAACCAAGACCGGGGATAAGTTTCCGTTCATATACGACCGATACCACGCTTCCCACCACAAGGGAGGCGATGGTTCCCGCGGTGGATGACTTTTTCCAGTAGTGGCCGATTACATAGGGGAAAAACGCGCCCGCCGCGCGGAGTGTGAAAGAAAACATCAGCAAGTCGATGATACTGGTAGCCTGTAACGCCACCAGTAGGCTGAAAGCACCGACGATTATCATGACTATCTGGGTAACGCGCATCACTTCTTTATCGGAAGCGTCTTTTTTTAGGTACTGTTTGAAAATATCGTTTCCAAAAATCGAGCCTGCTCCCAGAAGGTCTGAGTCCGCGCTGGACATGGTCGCGGAAATAATACCGGAAAACAACAGCCCCACAATGATCGCCGGCATGGTCAGCGTGGCCAGTACCGGCAGGGAATACCGGGCCCCCTGGGCCAGAATCGTATTGGAAGATACTTTGCCCATGTTGACCAGCGCAAGGGTGATGATGCCCAGCAGGGTAGGGATAAACGCATAGACGCCGTTTACCAGCGCTGCCAGAACAGAACCCTGCCGCGCCGCCTTGCCGTCCCGGGCGGAATAATACCGGGCTACTGCTTCCTGTCCAACGGTAAAGGTTGCCACGTACATGATCACCAGGGCTATGATCGCCTTATGCCCTCCGATTCCCTTGATGAGATTAAAGGTTTCAGGGGGAACATTGGCGACAACCTGCTCCCAACCGCCGGCAAAATTCACCGCAAAAGGAATGGCAATCGCCATCCCCAGGACGATAAGACCTACCTGCACAAAGTCCGTGATGGCGACGCTCCACATTCCGCCCATCACCGCGTAGACGGTTACCACCACCGCCACCACGATGAGCGATACCTTCCAGCTTAAGCCAAGCATGACCGACAGGATCGTCGCGGAGGCCATGAATTGCCCCGCAGTAAGACCGATAAGGGGAAGAAACATCGTGACGGATGTGAATATCCCCGCAACCGCGCCGTATTTCCGGCGAAAATATTCGGGTACTGTTTTTACTTCTGTACTGCGGATTTTAGGCGCAAGAAACGTGAGGATAACAAAGGCAATCCCCATCGTAAGAACATACCAGGCCGCGCTTAAACCCCATTGGGCGCTGCTGAGATTACTCGCCTTTTCAACCACCCCCAGGGAACTGCCGCCGCCGATCTCTGTCGCGGCAAGGGTGCCCGCCATAAGGATAGGCCCCATACGCCGCCCCGCGACCATGAAATCCGTGGTAGAACGGATCCTGCGGGACGCGAAGTACCCGACCCCCAACATGGCAATCATGTAAAGAA
>JAIRLU010000101.1 GCA_031259215.1 Treponema sp.
GTACCTTGCTTAGGCTAAAACCCCTGTAATTCAAAAAACACGAACCCCACGAACCAGCACAAACGGAACAGGGCAACCTGCATGGCTCTGGTTGTTTTATCTTGAGCGGTTTATCCAAAGGGTACGGTGAAGTCAGGTAAAATCACCATGTTGTCTCAGCACAAGTTCGTGCGGTTCGTGGGATGACCGGCCAATTCTTCAAGGGTTCTATGGGCTCTCAAAGGACGACCGGACCGGTTCGTATGGTTCGTGGTGCTTCTTAACTCTGCTTTTAGTCCAATCAACCTACTAGGGCTTAGCCCTACAGAGGGCGCAGATGAAACGCACCACCTGAGAAAAGTATCGGGGGGTAAGCTGGTAATAACTGTCTTCAGGACCGTTCATCCGTTTCCAGGTTGCAGGGATGAGCCGTTTATCATAGGTATCCTGGACTTCCCGGTTTACCAAGACATCCGCGAAATCCGGCTTGTTCCGTATCAGAGCACCAAAGGCAGCAGCTTCGGTGGAAGGCAGCATGGTAATGGTTTGCGCGGCAATACCGGCCCGTAAAAAGCCCGCGTCATCCGAAAAGGGCGTAGGAATGAGCCGTACTCGGTCCATGTTAAGGTAACGCACGGTCTCCAGGGCTTGGTTTCGGAGCTGCTGTACGAGATGCCTGGTCTTGACAATACCCAAGCCCTGTTCGGCCCGCATTAAATGATCCGCCATAGTAGAAATGATCAGGGTATCTCCGGATCCGCAGGCATCAAAAATATAGAACCGGCTGTTGCCAAACCCAATGTCCCGCAGGCCTTTGGCTAGGGTATAGGAGCCCTGATCCCGGATGCCCTCTCCGGGGTGCAGTTCCTCCTTATCGGTAAAAATGATCAACCACGAATAAACCCCGGCTTGTCGCAGCTTCAGGGCTGCTTCTATAAGCTCAAACACCGCGGCGCTGTTGTCATTAGCCCCGGGACTGTCCGCTACCCGATCGTAATGGGCCACCAAGATGATGAGGTTTTGCTTTACCGGAGGCCAGCATTTTATCGATCCCTGCTCAGGAGCGGATAGAAAAAAGTGCCGGTTTCCGGAAATGGTGATCACCTGGGGCCTAAAAGATAATTCGTCCAGCAGGGATTTAAGCATACCATAGCGATCCGTATTAAGGGCAATGAATTCTTTGAAATGCTGATCTAGAACCGGATTACTAAATCCATGCTGCACAGAATTTACAACCGCACCGCTTTAAATGATGCCGAGGGCGCCACCAACTCCTCTTGGGCTTGTATCATGAGCAGTTCCTTGCTTTTGCGTTTAAAGGTGGCTTCCATGATACCGTATACCGAGGCGGCGCATAATTCGAGGGCTTGCCGGATATCCCTGGTTTCTAGGTACCGGGAGAGGAAGACTGCTGCGGTAAGATCCCCGGATCCCGACATAATCGTGGTAAAGGGCAACTCCGGGGTACGGATCCGATACCGTTCCTTGCCGTTAGATACGAGCATGTCGATATGATCCCCAGGACTCAAGCTGCCCAGAGGGCTGATACCTTCCCGGAAACTGGTAACCAAGATCACCGAGGGGCCTTTGGCATGAAGCGCATCAATGGCCTTATGGGTATCATCCAAAGAGGAGGTATCCATACCGGAGAGGACTTCCAGTTCAAACTGGTTCGGGGTGATGATGTCTGCCAGGGTAATGACCTGGTTCTTGAAAATATCAGGAATCCCCGGTTTAACATAAAAACCTCTCCCCATATCCCCCATTACCGGATCACAGCAATACAGGGCATAGGGGTTTATATGCCGTACCCGGCCTACCCCCTGCATGATCACCTCCCCCACATCAGGGTCCCCCATATACCCGGAGAGGATCGCTTCGCACTGCCCCAGGACTCCTCGTTCTTCCAGGCCCTGGACAAGGGCTTCCACGAGCGAAGCCCCCAGGACCTGGCCCTGCCATGCCCCATAACCGGTATGATTGGAGAATTCCACGGTATTAACCGCCCAGACCTCCCGGCCAAGGCGCTGGAGGGGAAACACCGCTGCGGTATTTCCTGCATAGCCGTATACCACATGAGACTGAATAGACAAAATAGCCATATCTACCTTCTTTACTTCCTTACCTTATCTTTGGGTTTTCCTGAAAAATGCCATAACCAATCAATCAATGCCACAAGAATACGGAAAAACCGGCCCTGACGCTTACCATAGGTTATGGTAAAATCCCGGGCAGCCTTAGCAAGGGAATAATGAACCCCGTACTTTTTCTTAAGAAAATCCCAATGTTTAACGATCCACACGTAGAGATCGCTCGCCGTATACCCAGGAAAATTCAGCTCTATCCATTCGTCTTTGATGATTTGAATGATAGGTTCGTAAACATTGTTATACCAAGAAACCAAGGCATCGGAAAAGGGGATTTCCCCAAGTACATACAAGTTGAGATAATATTTATGCACTAAAATATGATTGTATATCACGTCGTAGCGGCCTGCAGCGGTGAAATCCAGTCCATAATCACCGGTGAGTTCACCGAACTGGGTTTTTTCATAGAAGATCTTTTTTTCATACCCAATGAGGCTATCCCGCAGTTGATCCACCGTCTGGGAGGGGGTGATGATAATCTCACTGGAAAGGCTCGTTACCTCCGCATCAATCGATTCAACCCCTTGGGACCGGGCCACGGAAACCCGATGGTTTCCATCCCGGACAAAGTAGACGCCGCCAATCTCATAGAGCTGGATGGGAGGTAAGACGATATCCTTGAGCCGGGCCTGATCTACCCGTTCCCAGCGTTTCCGCAGGTGCTCAGAACGGGGCAGAAAGTACTTATTGAAATCCCGATACCGGCCTTCACTGCCGACGATGAGATTGACGGGAACCACCTGCATACCCCGGTACACTTCGTTCCGGGGTTTGAGTATTTCCTTCACATCATTAAAAGAGAGGAGTTGATCCTTATCAAGATGCATGAAGTGTTGAATTCGGGAGAGGAGGGCCTTATTCCTCGCCCGGCTAAAATCCTCTGCAGCTTGTACGTTGAGGACCTGGTCGTATGCAGTGTTTTGATCGAGAGCACTCATGATTTTTCCCCGGTATCGATAACAAAATGACTGTAGGCGTTTACTACAAGGGTATCTTTATACTGGCTGGTTCGTACTGCAGAGAGATCATACAGATGAATATGCCCATGGATAAGGTATTTGGGCTTGAAGGCCCGCATAAACCACAAGAAGATATTAAAACCCCAATGACATTTATCCGGTTTATCATGAATACCTTTGGGAGGCGCATGGGTGAGGAGGATATCCAAAAAACGGCCTCTGACAATCCGGTTAAAGAGGAGACCGGGGATGAGCTTGAGTATTTCCAAAGCCATCCCCCATTCAGAGTACTGATTTTCCCCGTGGTTATAGAGCATAGACCCTCCAAGGCCCGCGATGATGAGCCCTTCCTCAAAACGCACCCGGGAACCGACGTGGATAGCCCCTGCTCCGGGGGGAATGCTGGTGACCACCGGGAATGCCTGGATTTTTTCCGTATCCGAGCCGTGTCTGATATACCGATAATCCTTGAGGTCATGGTTTCCGAAGACAAAGAGCACCGGCTTATCCAGGCTTGACACAATAAATTCCAGATATTCCAAAGGAAGATCCCCGGCGCTGAGGACCATGGTGATATCTCCAAACCGTTCCTTGATACTGTTGGTATATACCAACGGATCGATGTAGTCAGCTATACAGAGTATTTTCATAACTCACGGTCTGATCGCGGCCTTGATTGAAAGTCCCGACATCCCCAGAGGGGTTTCTGATGGTGTGGAAGGTATAATCCATGACTTTCCTTATCTTATGTATCTTCGTAACGGCCACTGCATCCAGCGTACCTATAAGGAGATTACTCGTTTTTAGCAGTTATGTCAAACCAGCACAGTGCTTCATGTTGAAACGGCAAGCCCCATCACCTCAGACGAGCTTGAAGCGGGGATGGGAAGAGGCCCTCAGGGGCTTATCCATGAGGGAGCCTCCTGGTATCGGCGGTATACCGCAGCCTATGGCGCTTATACCGGGAACGTTTCCGGTTATACCGGCGAAGGCCTACCCTAGGCCGCTGCGTATAGCCGGTTTAACGTCCCCTGCCGGCAGTATACTGCCGAGTAATTCCCCGATACCCGCCCAGGTACTCCTTATAGGCCCGATAGTTCCCCGTATCAGGGGAAGTTTCCGTTTATGCCGTCCCAAACCTCTATGAAGATCTTTTACCGGAAACTGGGCATGGGTTTTCCTTAAGGTGAGGTGGGACCAAAAGAAAAAAGTCCGCGAATTACGCGAATAATTCGTGAAAATGCGCGTTCCTTCGTGGACCCTCCTTAAGTATGAAAGTACGGTACGACCTGTGCGATGGTGAGCATGTCTCAGGACCAGTTTTTCCTCGAAATCCGCAGGATGGTATGATTTCCCGCGTTGCATATCCGGGAAAGAGGGAGTATCCTTGTTACATACAAGGAGCGTAAACCGCATGAAACCGTATAAACTGGGGATGTTCCTGGGACTGGCGGCGCTTAGTATCCCGGTCTTGCTGGGATGCCCCCCTATGGATACATCTTCAACCCCAGACCCGACTCAACCCTCAAATTCCATCCTACACATCATTATCCCTCAGGTGGACTCCGAGAACGTTTATACCGGGCAAGCAGTACAGAAGATTACCTTTACCCATGCCACAGAAGATATGACCCTTACCCAGGTGAAAGGGCACAGCCTCTTTCTCATCAAGGTAAACTCCTCGCCAAACCAGGTAGCCGCTCGTAACACCGGGCATGGGTATCCCCCGGAAAGTGCTGCAAGCCAGGCAGTGGGCAGTTTTCCCCAGGGAACGCTTCCCCTTACAAGCCTCAGGGAAAGCGGCCGCTTTGTCCTCGGAAACCACACCATTACCCGCTATGATCATCCCGGAGCCCAGGCATTTACCCGCAACCTCCCTTCCCTGGGGATCCCAGGGCCGCGTCCCAATGAAACCCGGTACGGTGGTATAAGCGCGTCGGTCTTTGCCACTGCCTCCCTGGGGGCTACGAAAGACTTTTGGGTAGAAGATAAGTATAGCACGTGGATCCCCATATCCGCTGTTTTGCGGGCCGCATCGACCCATAGCAAGGTATGGGTGGCGGAGGGGCATTATAGCACTACCTCTGACCCTAAGGACAATAAGCTGACCCAAGCCCAAGCCCAGGCCATAGCAGACAAGTTTGACCAGATCTATCAGTATGAACCCCCGCTGTTCGGCTATGAGTATGGAGGGGGCCTTCCCAGCACAGACCCAAACTATGGAGGAGTTGATGGGGACCCTGCGGTGCACATCCTGGTGTATGATATTGCGTATGATTATAGCAGTTCCCAACCGAGCGGGGTCTTTGGATTTTTCTGGGCAAAAGATTGGTATGATCAGGCAACCCTGGATAGCTACCAGTCAACACTGAAAACAAACCAGGGAGAACTCTTCTACATTGATACGTTCTTTGCCGATGCTTACCCTGAGGCCATTTATTCAACCCTAGCCCATGAATTTCAGCACATGATCCACTTCAATACCAAAAGTCGCCAACAGGGGAAGTCCTCTGAAACCTGGTACGATGAAATGCTTTCCCTCCTGGCGGAAGATGTGATTGCGCCGAAGATCGGGATTCTGGTTACCAATAAGTACCATCCTATTTCCAGTAGAATTCCCACCTTTCTTGACGGGTATAATACCGCGGGGATCACTCAGTGGCTTTCGGGGGATGAGGTACTGATTTCTTATGCCAATGTCTATGCTTTCGGCGCGTACCTCGTCCGGAATTACGGCGGGGCGAACCTTATTAAAACCATCATGGAGAATGATACAACCAATATACCATCCCTCAACAAAGCCCTCCAGGCCAGCGCCCAGATCTCCTTTGTCCAGGCCTTGGGAGGGTACGGGGAAGCCTTCATCTACAGCGGCGCCCATAAAGGGGGGCGCCTTTCCTTTGATACTACCGTCACTAAGGAGATACAGGGTATACCGTATACCTTCACAGGGTTTGACCTGTGGACCATACCCGATGCCTGGCAAGGGTACGCTTCTATCCCGGATGATCACACCGGCCCGTTAATATGGGATGGAGCCTATCGTTTTGATATGCCCGGCTATTCGGTGATCGTCCAATCCCTGGAGGAATGGCAGCAGGTACGCACCGATACGGTACATATACAGTTCCAGAAACCATCGAATCCGAGTATTGATATGTATCTTATGATACGCTAGTCATGAATCATCAAACAGGGGCGGGAGCGGCGGGGGCCTTGCTCGTGGGTTGTATGCTCGCCGCCTGTATGGGGATCCATACGCAAACCATACGCTGTCGGGTGGTAGTATACGGTAGTGAACCTCACACCTATGTGGGTATCCTCAGCGAAGCGGATGGTAAGATATACGCGGTGTATCCCCCTGCGCAAGAGGAGGCGCTGCGGACACTCCAAGGCCAGCGGCTTGCAATGACCCTTCGTTTTCTTGAGAAACCTCAAGGATACGGCAGTCTTTTCCTTAAAGACGGCACTGTAAGTCCCCTTTCCTGGAATATCTTGGAAGGGGATGGAAAAGAGTTGTTCAAAAACTGAGGTTTTTGAACAGATTCCGATAAAAAACAGCAAAATACGAAGCATTTTGCAAGACCTGTGTCGGACTCAAGTCCGCGATAACCAACCGGGTTATCGAACAAGTCCAAAGAACTGAAGCCCTCCACAGGAAGGAACGCTCTTTTTCACGAAGTAGTCGGATACATGCGCATTAAGCGGACTGAAGTCCGGCAGACCTTAGTCTGGCGGACTTTTTTTGTCGTACCTCAGGTTATTTAGTATCCTTGCTGCTTATCCACCAGATTGCGCAGCGGCTCCCCCCGGATATACCGGCCCAGGTTATCCAGGGCAATTTCCATAGCCAGGGCGCTATAATCCGGGTGTAACCCTGCATAGTGACTCGTGAGCAGAACATTATCCAAGTCCCACAGGGGAGAATCCTTGGGCAACGGTTCGATCTCGGTAACATCCAAGAGCGCGCCGGCAATACGTTTTGTCTGCAGCGCCTCAATCAGGGCTTTTTCATCGGTGGTAGGTCCTCGGCCTACATTGACATAGAGACTGGTCCGCTTCATAAGCCCCAGTTCTGCGGCGCCTATGATATGCCCCGTCTCTTGGGTATAGGGAAGGATGTTCACCACCACATCCGCTTCAGGGAGCAGTACCCCTAAGTCCTGGATGGATTGGATCCGGACATCCCCGGGCACGGAGGCTTCAGAGACCGAACGGCGTAGGGCAATGACCCGCATCCCAAAGGCCAGGGCGACTTGGGCGGTCCTTTTTCCTATGGCGCCATAGCCCAGGATGAGCATAGTTTTTCCCCTGAGCACATCGGTTTCTTCAGCCGTAACATACCGCCACTCATGCCGGCTTTGCGCGGCAAACACCGCAGCGAAATGCCGGTTCCAGGCCAAGAGCAAGCCAAAAATGTGCTCTGCTAACTGCTGTACATGTATTCCAGAGGTGGATGTTACCTTGAAAGGCCGATCCTTTAATTCAGGGTATTGTTGCAGCCCGTCCGCTCCGGCAGACCAGAGCTGGACCCAGCGCAGATGCGGCATACGGGCAAGCAAATGCCACGGTACAAAGCCCATGAGGATTTCTACGGTATTAAGATCTGGTTCTAATGTGGTCATATCTGTTCTAATCCGCACATCCCGGCCATCTCCTGCCTGTTGGAGCTGTTTTTCTATATCCTGCGGCACTCGATCCGCGGGCAAGGTAACCAAGATAGTTCCTTTATATTGATCCATAGACTTACCATAGAGTACTATGAGGTTCAATGGCAAGAGGATTTGATACCATCAGGAGGAAAATAGGATGCAGAACAATGGCTACGTGTATAGTAATGGGCAGATCCAACTGCGGTTTGCTGAACCCCAAGACAGTACCCTGCTCCTGCAGTTTATCCGGGAATTTGCAGCGTATGCCCATTTAGAGGATCCCTTTGAGGCTACTGAGGAAAGGCTTAGGCAGTACCTTTTTGAGAAAAAGCAAGGAGAAGGGATCATTGGTACATACGCCGGGGTTCCTGCAGGGTTTGCCCTGTTCTTTCATAGCTTTTCCACTTTTTTGGGAAAACCGGGTATTTATATAGAAGACTTATTTGTCAAACCCGAAGTGCGGGGTCGAGGAGTGGGAAAAACCTTGCTCTCCTTCATTGCAGGATTAGCAGTGGAACGGAACTGCGGCCGCGTGGAGTGGGCCTGTCTGAATTGGAATGAGCCTGCCATTGGGTTTTACCTGAGTCAGGGGGCGCTTCCCCTGAAGGAATGGACCACCTACCGGATTACAGGAGACGCCATAACAAGCCTGGCGGCTGCGTCCTGCCCCGGATAAACCACGAGAAACCTTCCAAAGAGCAAGGGGCTGTTTCAAAAGGTCGGATTTTAAAGGCCCTTCTAAAAACATACCAGACGGAGGAAACGATGTTTTCTGATGAGATCAAGCAGTGTATAGAAAAATATTACCCCAAAGGGGTAGCAATTCGTCATCATCTTCATCAATACCCTGAACTTTCTGAGCAAGAGGTGGAAACTGCAGGATTGGTGGCAGATACCCTCCGGGAATATGGGATAGAAACCCACCAGGGTATTGCCGGAAACGGGGTCCTGGGTATTATCCGAGGGAAACAACCGGGCAAAACCGTGCTCTTGCGGGCAGATATGGACGCCTTGGCGGTGCATGAAGCCGCGGATGTGGCATACAAATCAATGCGTCCAGGCATTATGCACGCGTGCGGACACGATGGTCACACCGCGGGGCTGCTGATGGCGGCTATGGCCCTCTCTGAATTAAAGGCTGGTATTCCTGGTACGATAAAACTGATGTTCCAGCCTGCAGAAGAAACCGTAGGAGGCGCCCAAAGGATGATCCAGGCAGGTATTTTGGAAAATCCCCGGGTTGATGGAGCTTTCGGCTGTCATCTTTGGGGATCCATACCCGAAGGTATGGTATGGGTTAAAAGCGGACCGGTCATGGCTTCCCCTGACGAATTCCGCATTACCCTCATAGGCCGAGGGGGACACGGCGCCATGCCCCATCTTGGGGTGGATCCTGTGGTCATGGCCGCCCAGGTTATCCTGCAGTTTCAAACGATTGTGAGCCGCCGCAAGAATCCCCTGGATCCTGCGGTGGTATCGATAGGTATGATACAAGGGGGGGAAACCCATAATGTGATTCCTGGGGAAGTACAGATGATAGGGACTATCAGGGCTTTTAGTAAGGAACTACGGGATTTTATCCCCCAAGAAATGGAAAGGATCCTCCAGGGTATTACCCTGGCCGCGGGAGGTTCCTATACGTTGGAGGTATGTAAACGGTATCCTCCGCTCATTAATGATCCGGCGGCCACGGAGATTGTACGGGAAGCAGCAAAAAAGATCCTCGGGCCGGAAAAGGTCAAGGATGCAGCGGAAGCGAACATGGCCGGGGAAGACTTTGCGTATATTGCGGAAAAGGTACAGGCTTCGTTTTTCTTTGTGGGGATTGCAAAGGATGAGACGCCGCGTATCCATCACAGCCCCTATTTCCAGTGGGATGATCCGGCGCTTCGCATCGTGGCGGGCTGCCTGTGTCAGGCAGCGCTTGATTTTTTGCACACCCCCTGAAGACGTATGCCATAGCAAGAGCTAAACTTGACCCATATTTGTATTTGTTGCCTGTTCTAGGACAGACCTTTCCCCCAAGGAGTTTTTTGTTGGGGACGAACAGGGGAACCGCTACAGAACACGGGGCGAATAGGCGCTCCTTATCCGGGTGTCGGCACAAGGGGAAGCGGGAACAGGCGTAGAAAAGCGGTTTTGGTCTCCGCTTCCTTATAAGGGGGTCTGACCCTCATGTCCCTATCCTCCCCCGCAAGTTCCATTTCAGGCGGTTCCCCTTCGAGTATCCGCGACCCATACCGGTCTCCCCAGATATGCCCTTCCCGTGCTTAGGCATGGTTGTACCGCTGGGCAAACACCTGTTTCAGCCATTTCATGATAACCGGAAGTTCCATGCCCTCCGCAGGCTTGATATAAAACGTAAGCCTGTCATCCCCAAGATGCAAGCCCCGAATCTCGAAAACAAACCGCACTTTCGTCTCATGGAAGACCTTGGCAAACATCCCCAAAGCCCGATGGTTACGGAACAGGGGTTCCCGGTTGTTGATACGGGT
>JAIRLU010000158.1 GCA_031259215.1 Treponema sp.
TAATTAAAGATACCACCATCTACTCATCCGACCCCACCATCCCCCCCCCCCCCCCCCCCCCCCCCCCCCCCCCCCCCCCCCCCCCCCCCCCCCCCCCCCCCCACTAATTCGTTACAGTATAAAGAATTATAAGTCATCATAATAGTAATACCGCCTTTTTGTAGTGGAATCAAACCCACCACTTCTATTTTTCAGCGTCTCAAGACCCTGTTTAAACAATTACCCATACAAAATGGATTTTATCCATACTTTAGCATTATAATACATAATAGCACATTTATTTTTATTTGTCTAGCCTATAAGCAAAAAAAACAAAAAAAATACTATTTATTGCCCCATACAGCATAAGGAGGCTGCTCCCGCTGAACAGCCTCCTTGATGAGCGTATCTTGCTATGGTTTAGTGATGACCGTGGCCCGCGTAATGAATATGCAGATAGTGGTGTTCTTCGTGCTGATCCTTGAAGATCCCGCCCTGCCATTCCTGCATAACCGGATTCTGTTCCACGCTGTTGAAGGGGTATTCCTTGTCCGCGAGATACAGACCCCGGGCCCGTTCCCCCTTGACCTCCCAGTCCGCCGGAGGCTGACCGCCGCCGCCAATACAGCCTCCAGGACAGGCCATGACTTCCACAAAGTCAAAGTGCTCCCCTTCCTGGATCCGCTTAATGATCGCATCCGCATTGGCAAGGCCCGACACGACCCCTACCTTAAGCTCGATAGTCCCCAGTTTTATCGTGGCGGTCTTAATACCGTTCACCAGGGCGCCTGCTTTGGCGTCAGGCCGGGGAAGCCCGCGGATACCCGACTCGGCTATGGCCAGGTAGTTTTCCGGGGTATTGAGCTTCAGGACCGAAAGGGCATACCGGAGGGCTGCCTCCATAACCCCGCCGGAAACACCGAAAATAACCGCTGCGCCGGTGGTATTCCCCCATCTGCCCTCAATAGCTTCAGCCTCAATGTTCTTGTAATCAATACCCGCTTCCTTAATCATGCGGATCAGTTCCTGGGATGTAAGGACAAATTCCACATGCCGCTTACCATTAGTTTGGAACTCAGGCCGGGCGCTTTCCCATTTCTTTGCCACACAGGGCATGATGGCTCCCAGAACAGCCGGCTCCGCCTCCTTCTGGAAGACCCCGGAGTACATGTGCATGGGACTCTTACAGGTAGAAATATGGGGCATCACTTCAGGGTGGTGCTTCTCCACGTACTGAATCCACGCGGGACAGCAAGAGGTAAACAGGGGCCAGGTCTGGGGGGTTTTAAGCCGTTCCAAAAGCTCACCAGCCTCCTGGATAATGGTCATATCCGCAGCGGTGTTGGTATCGTACACTTCGTCGAAACCCAACCGGCGCAGAGCAGCCACCATCTTGCCGAAGGTATTCTCGTGGGGGGGAATGCCAAAGGCATTACCTACCGCAACCCGGGTCGCGGGAGCTATCTGCACGGCAACTCGGGTTTTCTTATCATCAATGAGCGCCCAGACCCGCTTGGTTTCGTTCTTCACCGTAAGGGCGCCGGTGGGACAAACCGCGGCGCACTGACCGCAGCCCACGCACACCGATTCCCCGATGGGCTTACCCCCCACGCAGGAAACTTCCATTTCTGAACCCCGGTGGGAAAAGTCGATGGCTCCTACCTTCTGAATTTCATTACACATCCGGATACAACAGCCGCAGTCAATACACTTGGCCTTATCCTTGGTGATGCAGAAGGAGGAATCATCCACTATGGGGACAGGATTATGCTGGGGATAGCGAACCCCGCTAATGCCATAGCGATCCGCGAAGGCTTGCAATTTACAGCGCTGGCTGTTATCACAGGTAGTACAATCCCGGCAGTGGTTTGCCAGGAGCAGTTCCAGGATGTTCTTCCGGTACATCCTGAGTTTTTCCGTATTGGTCTTGATGACCATGCCGGGCTTGGGAAGCAGGGAACAGGATGAATCCAGGGAACTTCTTCCGGTCCGCTGGTCCACGATCTCCACCAAGCACATCCGGCACGCGCCATAGATGGACAGTTCCGGAGTATAGCAAAATGCAGGAATCTCAATACCCGCTCTCTTGGCATGTTCCAGTACGTTCAAGCCCTTTTCAAAGTTGACGGCAACGCCGTCAATAGTAATAAACTGTTTGTCAGGCATCTTACGCCTCCTCTTTTATTGCGTTAAATTTACACTTCTCAAGACAACTGAAACACTTGATGCACGTAGATTCGTTAAGCACATAGTAGGCCTTCTTCTTGCCTTCCAGGACCTTATCCTGCTGGGTGATGGCTCCGGCGGGACAGACCTTGGAACAAGCGCCGCAACCGGAACAGTTATTCGGGTCTATAGAAAGTTTCTTGAGCTTCTGACATTCCCCGGCAGTACACTGATGCTTGTAGATATGGTCTTCGTACTCGTTGCGGAAACGCTTTAGAGTGCTTATCACGGGATTCGGCGCGGTCTTGCCCAGGCCGCAGAGGGCTGCCTTGGAAACCGTTACCGACAGCTCGTCCAAAAGTTTAATATCCCCATCCTGACCAGCACCGGCCACGATGCGTTCCAGGATTTCGAGCATCCGCAAGGTTCCTTCCCGACAGGGTACGCACTTGCCGCAGGACTCTTTTTGGGTAAATTTCATGAAGAACCGAGCAATCTCGATCATGCAGTTGGTTTCATCCATGACTACCAGGCCGCCGGAACCGATGATCGCCCCAGCCTTGGGAACCGAATCGAAATCCAAGGGCATATCCAGATCCGCTTCGGTAAGACAGCCGCCAGAAGGGCCGCCTATCTGTACCGCCTTGAACTTCTTACCATTGAGGATGCCCCCGCCGATGTCGTAGATAATTTCCCGCAGCTTGGTCCCCATGGGAACTTCAATGAGGCCGGTATTGACGATCTTCCCGGTCAGGGCAAAGGTCTTGGTCCCCGGACTAGTCGCGGGTCCAATACCCTTATACCAAGCCGCACCCTTGTTGATGATCAGCGGCACATTGGCATAGGTTTCCACGTTGTTGAGGACCGTGGGTTTTTCGTACAGCCCCCGTTCAGTGGAACGGTAGCGTTTAACCCGGGGCATACCCCGCCGGCCTTCGATGGATCCCATGAGCGCAGAACCTTCCCCGCATACAAAAGCCCCTGCGCCCCGGTAAATGGTCAATTTGAAACTGAAGTCCGTTCCCAGGATATTATCCCCTAAGATCCCGTATGCTTCAGCCTGGGCAATGGCAAGGCGGAGACGCTCTACTGCCCGGGGATACTCGGCCCGGACATAAATATAGCCCTGATTGGCCCCAATTGCCTTAGCCGCGATGAGCATCCCTTCGATCATCTGGTGAGGAATCCCTTCCATGACCGATTGGTCCATAAACGCACCCGGATCCCCTTCGTCGCCATTACATACCACGTATTTAGGAGACCCTTGGGCCTTGAGGGTGTCCCCCCATTTCTGCCCTGCAGGGAAACCCGCGCCGCCTCGGCCTCGGAGGCTCGAGTCGGCCACTTCTTTGCATACCGCTTCCGGGGTCATGTCAAAGAGGACCTTCTCAAAGGCACGGTACCCCCCCACCGCCAGGTATTCCTTGATGGATTCCGCGCTGATCTTGCCGTTCTGTTCCAGTACGATCCGGGTTTGCTTTTTATAGAAAGGAATCTCGTCCTTTTGGAGGATGGACGTTCCATCCGGCCCCTTGAAGGCCAGCCGTTCCACGGGCTTTCCCTGCTTGATGGTGGTTTCAACGATTTCTTCCGCATCTTCAGGGCGTACCTTGGTGTAAAGCCAGCCATCTGGTTCTACCACCACCAGCACGCTCTGGTTACAGAAGCCCGGACAGCCTCCCTTCTTGAGACCCACCGGATGCCCCGGTTCCTCCTTGAGTTCCAGGGAACAGGGAACGTTCTTCGCTTTGATGATTTCCGCCAGCTTGTCGTAGACCGCCAGGGATCCAGAAGCAATACAGCCGTTGCCCGCGCAGACCAAAATCTTGTGTTGCTCCGCGTCCAAGGCCTTTTTATAGGTTTCTCGGGCCTTCTGTAAGGCCCCTCGATTCGTTAATTGTGCCATAGCTCCCCCTTACAATTTCGCCCGCAGATCGTTGATGATTTCCGAAACCTGCTTAGGGCTCATATTGGCGTGTACCTTGTCCGGAGCGCCGCTGGTACTGACCATCAAGGCCGGCGCAAGGCTGCACGCCCCAAGGCATGCTACGGTCTGCACGGTAAAGCCCAAGTCATCGGTGGTGATCTTCTTTTCAGAAAGCCCTAATTCTTTACGGAACTGTTCCAGGTTGGGAATGGACTTGCGAACATGACACGCGGTTCCATCGCAGACCTTGATAATGAACTTACCTTTGGGCTGCAGGGAGAAATTCTCGTAGAACGTGGCCACCCCGTAGATGCGGGCTTCACTGACCTTGAGCTTCTCCGCGATATACGGAAAAATTTCCTGGGGCAGGTAGTTGTATTTCTCCTGCACCCCCTGCAAGATGGGGATGATTGAACCTGGTTTGGCTCCCCAGACCGTAATGACGTCATCAATGACCCCATAATCAAATTGTGTACTCATCTTACCTCTCTTTGGGAATATACCTGTAGATTTTTAACGGTACCACCCGCGTACCACAGGCAGAAAACTCCCTTATTCACCAACATGTATCCATGTCAGGGAATACGCATATAGTTATTTATTGCCCCTCTTCTGACCCATCCTCCTTAATAAGGCACAGATTGGCAATAACCGCCTCCCCCACAATGCCAGCCGGTAACGGCCCTGCTTCTGGGTTATAAAATCTTGAGTAATGTAGTTATTCCACCTCATTTAAATTGGATGTACTGATTCACAGGAAATTGGGTTATTCCTTATATAGTAGTTTTATAATATCACCGGCCTTTTTTTTTGGCAAGTTTTTTTTAACGGTAACCCAAATAAACCACCGCAAATTTAGCAAAGATCCGGCTTGTTTATGAGGAACAAGCCGATGCATAGGGGCGCTTCAGCCGGATACCGCCAGCCGGTCATGCTGCTCCAGGGAATGAGCCTTACCGTTCATTACGCAGAACATACCTGAGCGGATTGACGAATTTTTACCAATAGACGTACCTTGTACCTATGTGTTTTGAACTAACTGAAGCATTAATCCATGATATCTTGTTTTCCATGGAAGATCAGGAGGGGAATTTTCTGCTGGATACCCAGCAAGGGGTGGTGGTGAGGATAGATTCGGAAGGCGATGAGGCTATGGGAGCAAGGGCAGCCCCGACGGGCTATCAGGTTCTGCCTGCCTGGAATCCGGCTGATGGCTACCAGCTCATGAAAAAGTTTACCGCAGGATTCAAGAACCCCCTGATCCGTACTGAATTGACCGCAGCCTTAGACCGAGGAAAAGGGGTCTTTCGGGCCTTTAAGGATACCTTGAACCGTTACCCAGAAGCGGAAAAACGATGGTTTTCCTTTAAAACCCAAACTATGAAGCAGGAAATTATTCGCTGGTACAATGCCCTACGGGATGAGTGGGGCTTGGAGCATATTGGTATTGAACCAGAAGAAACCGATGACCTGATCCTGGAGGATTTCATGTTTCGGAAACCCAATCCCCAGGATCCGGCTGCTGCAGCGGAACTGCACCGCCGGATCCACGAAGAAAGGGAAAAAACAGGATGGGAGGGGGCTTTTTTTCAAGAAGCCCCGGACCTATCCGGGAAACTGGCCCTGGTGGCGGAAACCGGAGGTGGGGACTTTGCCGGGTATATTGCCGCCGTTTGTATGGGGGAAACCTTGTACATACGAACCTTAGAGGTAAAGGCTGAATACCGGGGACTGGGCATCGGAGAGGCCCTCCTTTCCCGGCTGCTGGATACTCTGGATCATGAGGCCCTAGCCCTGGTGAGTATTGACCTGCCGGTGGAAGCAGAAGGGTTTTCCCGGGTACTGTTTCGAAAGTCCTTCACGCCCTGGATAACCCGGTATGGGTTACGCCTCAAAAAATCCGAATCATACCAGCATGAACACGATGATGCCGATAAACGAAAGGGTTATCCCGATTCCAGCACCTAAGAAAAGACAGGAGATGATTTCCAAAATATAGGCTTTGAAGGTATAGCTCCGGGCCAGTTTTTCAGGATTCCCGGGGATTGCCCCAAAAGTGGCCCCAGGGTCCCGGGGTTCCTGGGGCAGCGTATCCGCCCCAAGGGATGATTCCTCAGGCAAGCTTCCGAAGAGATACCACCCGATTTTGCGCCCCTTTGGTTCAGGGATCAGGAGGGGAATCGGGTTTTCAGTGGCTTCATGGGGTAATGAATCGTAATACACCCCACCGTACCGTTCACCGTCAGGAAGCCGGCATTCCCACGTACCGGGAGCTAGGTATTTTAAGGGGAGCCGTGCCAAATCCCGGTAGGCCCTGAAGATCCGGGCCCGCCACCATAGCCGCCGGTAAAGGACCGTGCACACGATCCCTGGAGGGACCAGGGGGAACAACGGGGTAAACAGGAAGATAAATGCGGTAATTCCGGTCAATCGAAAGGCCGGTCTTGGCAGGAAGGAAGCGGCGATGAGTATTTCAGAGAAGGCCCCCAAGATAAAGGCGTAGGGGGTGAGGAAATTCCAATATTCATTTCTATTGCGTCCTGCCCGGATGACTCGGATCGTCAAGGCCCTATCAGGGCCGTCATAAAAAATAAGCAGCAGCGGCCGTTCCGGGGTAGAAACAAAGGTCAAACGCTCGTCCTGCAGGGCCACCTGGCCTCCCACAAAGACTTGGGTGCCCTCGGCCAGGGAGGAAATCTGGTCCCAGCGGATCCGTTCAGGAACCTCTTCACTGGGATCAAAGGATTCAGGGATTTCTCCCCGCTCGGTCATAGGAAGCATATAGGTATGGGCCCCTGCAAGGGTAATCGGTATGGTCAAGGCGTCGCTCCGGATCCACAGGGTATGGTCGTCGGTGGACTCAAAGCCGCCGATAAACCGGTAGACCCCCCCTTCCTGGGTAATATGACGGTAGGCCCCATAGTCCAGCAGGGGCTTCAGGCGGAGATCATCGAAGCGCTGCCGGAACATCCGCCAGGCATGGCGGCTTACAAAGCCTCCTACCACGGGAACAAGGCCATACCAGAACAGCGCCAGGGTAATGATCACTAGTAAATCAAAAAGCCGCAGCGTATGATTCCTCCATGAACGAACATACAAAACAACCTAACCAAACAGCCGATTCTTTCCGGATCTCCCCCGCATCGATTGTGGTGGGCGCTTTGGCCACCAACTGCTGGCTGTATCCCCTTATCGAACCTGGTCCTGTGCCTCATGAACAGGACCAACCTTGTGCGGTAATCGATCCCGGCGCAGACCCGGATGTGATTATAGCACGGCTGAAACGGTTCCAACTCTATCCCAAGTATGTACTCCTGACCCACGGTCATTTTGACCATGTGGCCGGGATCCCCGGTCTGGTTTCCCATTTTTCTCATACGGGGAAAGCCCTGGAAATCGCAATCCACCACGCAGATGCCTCCTACTTAGGCCCTGAGGCCTATAGGGTTCATCAGACCGCTTTTCGTGCGGTTGCAGGAAACTCCGCCTATGTGGATGCCTTGTGGGAATCCATACCAGCTCCAACGAAACTTCTGACTGAAGGGGATCGCATCGGGCCTTTTACGGTGCTCCATCTGCCGGGACATAGCCCCGGTTCGATAGGGCTTTATGATGCGGAGATGAAGCTGCTTTTCAGCGGGGATACCCTGTTTAAGCACGGAATGGGGCGTACTGACCTTCCTGGCGGGGATTGGGATGGGTTGCAAAAAAGCCTGGAACGGCTCTTTGCTTTGGACGGCAGGATTAGGGTATATCCTGGTCATGGACCAGAAACCACCATAGCCGCGGAACAGTGGCAGGTATGAGCCGCCCACCTGGGCAGGTCCTTGGTTTCTCATAGACGAACCTGCCCTAGTGCAGCGCACTGAGTGCCACGGCAATATCATAGCAGTAATCCCCTAAGTTCTCGATGCGCCGGACCACATCAATGAAAAGCAGTTCCGTCTTAACATCCTGGCCGGCTTCAATGCGCTTCCGTCCCAACTTACGGAGTTTATTCCGGGATCTATCGATTTTTCCCTCCAAGTCTTTAGCATAGACCCCTTGTTCCGGGCTTAAGGGATGCCCCAGATGGTCCTGGACAAAGTTCAAGGACGCTTCCACCATGCCCATATAGGGCATGAGGGCTTCCATTTCCTTGTGTTTGAAGTTGAGGTTCTTCTTGACACTGCGTTCAAGCAAAAGCGCCACGCTGAAACAATCATCGGTTACATCTTCCAGATCCGTCACGATCCGTAAAAGCAGGGAAACCTTCCGCTCTGTCTGGGGACTGAGCTGCTGGCGGGTACATTCAATGAGAAACCGGGTAAGTTCCTCCCGCATCTCGTCCGCGTATTGTTCCTGTTTACCCATATCCTGCACCAATGCTTCCACGGTGGATTCCTTATCATCACCAGCGGTTCTTTGTTGCACGGAAGGGAAGGCAGTACTGACCTGCTGGTACATAGCCGCCGCTAAACCTGCCATGTCCCGGATTTCCTTTTCCGCCCGGAGTATGTTGAGCTCCGGCGTATCCTGGATGGACCCAGACTTATATTCCAGAATATAGGGGCTGGGGATGGGGGATACCGGGGCGCTTGTGGTATCTTTAATAAGGAAAGAAACCAGTGTGGCAAAGGGCTTCACAAAGGGGAAGAACAACAGGGTATTTATAAGGTTGAATACACTATGAAACATGGCTAACTGGGCGGTGATCCCGGTTTCCTCCCCAGGAATAATCCAGTTAACCAAGAGGAGGAGGGGCTGGAACAAGATCAACGCCCAGATAGTCCCGATCACGTTGAAAAGCACATGCACGAGAGCAGTCTGCCGGGCTACGGTCTTCGTCCCAATAGAAGCCAGGGCTGCGTCTATGGTAGTACCGATATTGGCTCCGAGGATCATCGCCGCAGCCATGGGATAGCCAATCAAGCCGTTGTGGGCCATGGTGAGCATGATCGCCGTGGAAGCGCTGGAAGAATGGGTGATCACGGTCATCACCAACCCAATACCGGTACCGATTAAGGTGGAAACCAAGCCCTGATTGGAAACCGCGCCGATAAACGAAAGGGCTTCGACGCTGAGCTTAGGCATAGACTTGGTAAGGAAATCAAGGCCCAAGAACAGGATCCCAAAGCCCAGCAACACCTCTCCCAGTACCCTATGCTTCCATTTGAGCATACGCATTACAAAGCCCAGCCCCACTGCGGGTAGAGCCAAAGCGGAAATGCTTAAGGTGAAACCTACGAGGGAGATGATCCATCCGGTAATCGTGGTACCGATATTGGCCCCCATGATCACCCCAATGGCCTGGGTCAGGGTGAGTAGGCCTGCATTAACAAAGGAAACCACCATCACCGTAGTTGCCGAAGAGGACTGGATAATGGCAGTAACTACCAAACCGGTTAATACCGCGGTAACCCGGTTTCCGGTCATAAAACCCAGGACCTGCTGGAGCCGAGGCCCTGCGGTATGTTGGATGCCATCACTCATCACCTTCATGCCATACAGGAACAACCCGAGGCTACCAATTATACGGAATATAATGTCCAGATATTGCATGGCTTAGCCCTCCTTCTCTGAAGATACACCTTTTTTAAGGGTGAGTTGGGACTCACGTTTATTTCTTCGCATACTATAAACTATAAGAAAAGCCAGTTCGTTACTAACCCCCCCCAGCCCCCCAAGGGGGTTTAATGCCCCTGTATGGCAGGGGTGATAAGGGGTCGAGGCGCCCCGTGCCTCAAGCCCTTGCCGCTTTGACGCCACGGCCACAATAGAGGTAAGAATGCTCCCCATGATACAGAAACGAAGGAACCTACGCCCTTATCCCTTACCACACGGCCCCCTGCTACGCCCACCGCAGGTGCCCTTGCTTCGAATCTTGGCTGCTTCGGGTCTTTAGGACGAAAGTCGGCCTAAGGATCGGTTCACCAATAACATGAACAAATCATTGCGGTAAGATACGGGAGTTCCATGATTCAAAAGGGGCGATTTTCACCAGGTTAATCGTTGCAAAACCTTCATCAGACACCTTTTGGGCAAGTTCGTATTCACTGTTATCGCGAACTCCAATCACGGTAAAGCCCGTGATCGTTCGAGTTGTTCCAATCAAGTCAATGGTGGTTTGAACATCAATTAACGGCTGTCCCTGCCAGTTTTTGCTTATATAGCAAAACAAGCGGTGTTCTATTTGGGACGGGACATCAGTACCGTACCGCGGATCCCTATTGCCACGGTCTTAACAGCGCTCAAATCAACCAAATACCGGATAAAACCGAAACAACATCATTATGATTACTTTGAGATAGACGAGTTTTGGATGTATGTGGGGGAAAGGAGCTATAAAGACGGCACAAAAGCTCAAGAAACGGATACAACAGATGAGAATATAAGCTGTGAGTATGGGGCAACGGATGCCTGGGAGCGTTTTCTGGCGCCGTTTGGGGAAGCCGGGTAGCTGGTAGGGAACGAATATACGATGGGGATCGAAGGGAACCACTGCCGACTCAGGCATTGGATAGGATGTGCCTTTCGGAGGACAGGTCCATTTTTCCAAGAAAATAGTTAAGCCCTTGCAAACGTTTGATATGGCCTTCTTTTACATCAATAGAGTTGTTCAGAAACCTCAGTTTCTGAACAACTTCCGCTTAAAAAACAGCAAAATGCGGAGCATTTTGCAAGACTTGTTCGATAACCAACCGGGTTATTGAACAAGTCCAATTATGGTTTCGTTTGAGGACTAGCATACCTTGGGATCACCTTCACACTTTTAAGTAAGATCATGTATACTTAACGTAAAGCAATGAATAAAATATTAAAAGAAAAAATAATGGAAGCCTTCTCGGCGGTGCTTCCTATTACCGTGATCGTCCTCATGGCTAGTGTGGTCCTAGTACCCATGCCCACGGGGACCATCCTCATGTTTATAGGAGGAGCGGCATTGCTCGTTATGGGGATGGGCTTTTTCACCTTGGGCGCAGATATGGCGATGATGCCTATGGGAGAGGGCATCGGTATCCAGCTTACCAAGGCCCCAAGCCTCGCCTTGATCCTGGGTATCAGTTTTGTCATGGGCCTCATCATCACCATCGCAGAACCGGACCTCCAGGTTTTGGCCCGGCAAGTTCCCTCAATTCAGCCCTCCATGGTGTTGATCCTCACCGTTGGGGTCGGGGTGGGCTTCTTCCTTATGCTTGCCATAATCCGAATCCTCTTCAAAATACGGCTTTCCGTGTTGTTACTCATTTTTTACCTGGTGACCTTTATCGTGGTTTTTTTAGCTCCCGGTAATTTCATCCCCGTGGCCTTTGATTCCGGCGGGGTTACCACCGGCCCCATTACGGTGCCTTTCATCCTTGCCTTGGGAGTGGGAGTCGCGTCTATTCGAAGCGACAAACATTCCCAAGATGATAGTTTTGGCCTGGTGTCCCTCTGTAGTATAGGCCCGATTATAGCGGTCCTCTTACTGGGTATCTTTTACAAACCCAGCGGTGCGGATGTGGAATCCCATACCGTACCGGTAGTGACTACTTCCCGGGATGTGGTGGTTCGCTTTGCCGTTCAATTTCCCCAGTACCTGGAGGATGTGTTGAAGGCCTTGGCGGCGATTGTCATCTTTTTTCTCGTGTTCCAGTTTATCGCCCGGCGGTTCAAGCGCCATCAAATCGTGCGGATCGTGGTGGGTTTCTTGTATACCCTCATTGGGCTTGTGGTCTTCTTAACTGGGGTGAACGTGGGCTTTATTCCGGTGGGGCATCTTTTGGGATCCGAACTTGCCGCTTCACCGATCAAGTGGATCTTGGTGCCCTTCAGTATGGTCATCGGGTATTTCATCGTGGATGCAGAACCTGCGGTCCATGTGCTGACCAAACAGGTGGAAGAAATTTCCTCCGGCGCGATTACCCAAAAGGTGCTGAAGCGGGGCCTTTCCGTGGGCATGGCCTTGGCCCTCGCCATCACCATGCTCCGCATCCTCATGGGTATTTCCATTATGTGGATTTTAATTCCCGGCTATGCCTTTGCCCTGCTTCTGACCTTCTTTGTGCCGAAGATTTTCACAGGTATCGCCTTTGATTCCGGCGGAGTGTGCAGCGGCCCTATGACCTCCACTTTCCTCCTGCCCCTGGCTATGGGAACCTGTGAAGGCGCGGGGGGAAACCTCATGACCGACGCCTTTGGCATCGTGGCGATGGTTGCCCTGGCTCCCTTGATCGTCATACAAGGGCTGGGACTCATATACGGCAGCAAGCTGAAGAGTTTCGCCAAACAGACTGAGCAGGAAATCCAGAAGATACGAACTGAAAAGGCAGAAGAGATAGTCCTATTTGAGGAGGAGGCCTGGTATGAATAAGACGGTACCGGCGCTTAAGTTGCTCTTTGTTATTATTGACTGGAATAAGCTCAAGGTAGTTTCTAAGGTTTTTCAGCAGGAACGGATCCGCTTCCATTTTGTGAGCAAAGGCAGGGGAACGGCGAGTTCGGAAATTCTGGATGTCCTTGGTATCGGATCCAGTGAAAAAGCGGTGATTCTCTGTCTGGAACAAGCGGGGATGGCGCCCTTTTTGATTCAAGAGGTACGGAAAAAACTAGGGGCTCATAGCGTTGGAGCGGGTATTGCCTTTACGGTTCCGCTTTCAGGGATAAATAACCTCATCTTTAAGCTATTTAAAGAACCGGTTCCCCTTAATAAGCCTAAGACCCCGGAAAATCAGGAACGGAACACCAAGGAGGAAGTAACCGTGAGTAGTGAAATCAAGAACGATGTGATCATATCCATAATCAACCAGGGCTATAGTGATGAATTTATGACCGTGGCCCGGGAAGCGGGTGCTACCGGCGGCACGGTGATCAACGCCCGGGGGCTTGACCACCAGAAAACGGTCAAATTTTTCGGCGTATCTGTGCAGGACGAAAAGGAAATCATCCTCATCCTGACCAGCCGGGACCGAAAGGTTCCCATCATGCAGGCGGTAAGCCAAGCTTACGGCATTACCACTGAAGCGGAAGGCCTGGTCTTCGCTTTGCCGGTGGATAAGGTCATGGGCTTGAATGTGCACCTTGAATGATCTTTAAGGGAAATACCCGGATATCTTTAGTCCGCTGGACTTTAGGTTTTGTATAGGTAACCGCGACCCAGGTTGATGAAGAAGGGCTTAGAGGACGAGCATACAGAACGAGCCCGGGGATTGCATAGCTCAGTGCGAAACGAGGTGGGGGATTTTTCCCAATAAAAAAGCAAAAATGAGTAAAGTCAAAGAATACCCTGCCGATATATAAATATCAGGGGAGAGTAACCCCTCAGATTATAGGAGACGGTGCGCATATTGACGTCCAGGCGCACCGTTTTTTTATGGCCTCCTTATTCCTGCTTATAGTGTTCCAGAAAACGGCCTATCCGGCCTAGGGCATCCTGTAAGGTTTCCTTATCCGGGAGAAAGACCACCCGGAAATGATCCGGTTGCTGCCAGTTAAACCCCGTACCATGCACTACCAGCAAGTGCTGTTTCCGGAGCAGATCCATAATAAACCGCTCATCGTCGATGATACCAAACCGTTTGGTATCGATCCGGGGAAAGCAATAGAGGGCTCCTCGGGGGGTGACCACATCCAGGCCGGGAATAGTATGGATCATATTGACCGCAGTATCTCGCTGTTCCTTGAGGCGGCCCCCGGGAAGCACCAGAGTCTTAATGCTCTGGTAGCCCCCCAAGGCAGTTTGTATGCCGAACTGGGCAGGCACATTGGCACAGATCCGCATATTAGAAAGTATTTCAAGACCATCAATATATTCTGCAGCTATCTTTTTATTTCCCGACAAGACCATCCAACCGGCCCGAAACCCTGCAGACCGGTATGCTTTGGAAAGGCCGTTGAAGGTAACCGTCAGCACATCGGGATCCACCGTAGACAGGGGAATGGACTGTACCCCGTCATACACGATACGGTCATAAATTTCATCGGCATACAGGATGAGTTCATGTTCCCGGGCTATCCGGGCAATGCCTTCCAAGGCCTCCCGATCATACACCGCGCCCGTAGGATTGTTGGGATTTATTACTACGATGGCCTTGGTATGGGCGCTTATCTTGGAACGGATATCCGCCAGGTCCGGATACCATGCGGCTTCTTCATCGCACCTGTAGTGCACCACCTGGCCTCCTGAAAGGGTAACCGCCGCGGTCCACAGGGGATAATCAGGCATAGGCACGAGTACCTCATCTCCCGAATTCAACAGTCCATGCATAGCCATCATAATAAGTTCACTTACCCCGTTACCGATGAAGACATCCTCTATCTTCACATCCAGCACTCCCTTGGACTGGAAATCGTGCATGACCGCTTTCCGAGCGGAGAACAGTCCCTGGGAATCACAGTAACCCTGGGCAGACTGGAGATTGATGATGATGTCATGGATGATTTCATCAGGGGCATTGAAACCAAAGGCTGCAGGATTGCCGATATTGAGCTTCAATATCCGAAAGCCCAGGTCCTCTAGGCGTTTCGCTTCTTTGAGGACCGGCCCTCGGATATCATAACACACATCATCCAGTTTTGACGATTTAGAAAAAACTCGCATAGATGCTCCTTTACTATAGCTTGATGCTTCCTTCACTTCTTATGACGCCGAAACAGGTTAAGAAACTGTGCTGCTATAGTATGGGCCCGTTCTTTGGGGGCATACCCAATAAAATGCTCCAGAGCCTCATCAGTACCGGAGAAAAGACCAATATCCCCAGCTTTGAAGGTAATGTTCGGCTCCAAGAAGTCGAATTCCTCCTCAGGCCCCCGAATAGAGATGAGGTTGAGGTTGTACTGCTTGCGCATATCCACTTCCATCGTAGATTTCCCAACGAGATGGCTGGGAATCTCCAGTTCAACGATAACGAGCTTCCTGCTTACCGGGAAATAGTTGAGGAGCACTGTCGATAACAGCAAAGGGGTAATCCGTTTGGCCGCTTCCTTGTTGGGGAATATCACCTTACTCGCCCCGACCAGTTCCAGAATTTCTCCATGAGCTTCGGTTTCTGCTTTAACGATGATGGTCTTGATCTTTAATTTGGCGCAATAACTGGTGGCCAAGATGGAGGCTTCAATACTGTCCCCCATATCGATAATCACTGCATCGGTGGATTCAGGCAGGACCTTCCGAAGATTCTCCACATTGAGCACATCCAGCACCACTGCGGCAGCAGAAGCATCCTTATAGGTATCGATGACCTTCCGGTCCTTATCCACGATAATTACTTCCACCTTGAGTTCCAAAAGCTCATCGAGCACACTTTTCCCAAAATGGCTTAATCCCAAAATAGCTACTTGTTTCATACTTCTCCTTATGGTATCTCCACGGTTACCTGCACCGGAAACCTGTTAAGCGGTTATGATGGACAGATATCTCGGCAAGGAGGGAGGCCCCCACCAATACTTCGTCGTGTCAACCCAACAGGATCGACCCTTCTGGATAGGTTATAGCATAATTCCTGCGACCGATGGTAGGAAATGCCAGGGCAACCAAGCCGACCCGTCCGGCAAACATGGCGACAATGATGATAAGTTTTCCTCCTGCGGACAGAGAAGGGGTAAGGCTTAACGTTAAACCTACGGTACCGAAGGCAGAGACCACTTCGAACACCAATGACCCCAGAGGCTTTCCCTGGATCCCCTCAAAAACCGTCAATGCGGCGATACACACCAGGAGCAGAACCAGGGCCTTCAACGTATACACCACCCCCTTGTTAAGGGTCTCCCCAGTGATCCGGTGATGGAAAAACTTAATATCCCCCTGTTCATCAGGCTTACGAAACATTACCAAGAACACCACAAACACCGTGGTAATCTTCAAGCCCCCGGCAATAGAACCAGGGGCACCGCCTATGAGCATCAAAAGACCGGTAAGTAGCTTGGAAGGCTGGCTCAAGCGGCTCTGGGGTAGCACCTCAAAGCCGCCGCTCCTGGTAGTAACCGATTGAAACAGGGCATTTACCCAGGCACCGGGAAACATGTCCATCCCGCTCAGCAAACGTTTCCGTTCCAGTATAAAGATCAATACCGTTCCCCCTAGGATCAAGAAGGCCGTTATCATGAGCACGATACGGCTATGGTAGCTGAGGCGCTGCTTTTTACCGAGCCATACTTCCAAGATATCCTGGAGCACGATGAAACCAAGACCTCCTAAGACAATCAAAGTCATGAGGACCAAGAGAAGCGGGGTATTATCAGCAAAGTCATTAAACCCCCCGGCAAGAGGAGAAATGCCGGCATTACAAAACGCAGAGACCGCATGAAACAGACCCATAAAAATCCAGTTTTCCACTCCTGCCTGCCTAAAACACAAAGCCAGGAACAAAGCCCCGACTGCTTCGATGATACCCGTGAAGCCGATGATATTCCGTACGATCCTGTGCGGCTGGTATTCCACTCCGTCTATATAAAAACTCTGGATGGTGTTTCGCTGCATGATGGCCAGCCGGTTTCCTGGAATGGTAAGGAGAACAGAACTAAAGCTGATAATACCCAGTCCTCCTATCTGTATCAAGAGCATAATGACGATCAATCCTATGGGGCTGAAAGCCGTCATATCCACGACGCTCAGACCTGCCACACAGACCGCAGAGGCCGCGGTAAAGAACGCCTCCAGCGGTTTCAGCGGGACTAGGCCTTGCCAGGAACCAGGAAGCAGGAGTAAGGTGGTTCCCAAGGCAATAACGACCAGGAAGAAGGCTAACAAATAGAAGGCATCGGATTTTTGAAAACTATTCATAAGTATTGAGATTAAGCATACCCATTCCTGATACTGAAAACAAGGGCAAAAGTAGTGACTTTAAGCTAAAGGAACAAGGAAAAAAGGACGATAAAAAAGATTTAGGAAAAAAATGACAAAAATCGCTATTAGGAAGAAACCATAGAAAACAACAAACGCCCCGTTAAGGGGTTCCTAAAAGCAAGGTCCCGGCTTTACCGGAAATGTTTGACTCGCAAACCCAAAGAACAGCCCATAAGCGAACTTGACCGCATGGACTTATCTTGAGGCTGAGAGGATTCGAACCTCCGACCTTCAGATCCGCAATCTGAAGCTCTATCCAGCTGAGCTACAACCTCATACAGGTACTTTGACGGAGCAGGGGGGATTCGAACCCCCGGTACCCTTGCGGGGTACAACTCCTTAGCAGGGAGCCCGATTCAGCCGCTCTCGCACCGCTCCAAGAGTTTATAGTCCCTTTACCATCTCTAGGATGGTCAAAGAAGGACTTTCTTACCTCATAGTACTAGCTACCTTACAAACAACTACCCCTCTCTGCTGCTACGGAGCAGGGGGGATTCGAACCCCCGGTGCCTTAGGGCACAACGGTTTTCAAGACCGCCTCCTTCAACCGCTCGGACACCGCTCCAAGGTAGATTTTAAAAATAGCCGATTGAAAAAGTAATGTCAAGAGGATAAATCTCATAAATTTATTTAAAATCATACCATAAAAAAGCATTAGTATAGTACATTATACATACGAGTGTCATGTTAGTATATGACCAATCTAAACAAAGGAGTATATATGAAGAAGTATATATGCGATGCATGTGGGTATACCTACGATCCTGCTCAGGGGGATAGTACGAACGGAATCAAGCCGGGAACCTCTTTTGAGGACCTTCCGGATGACTGGGTGTGTCCGACCTGTGGGTTAGGGAAAGAGTCCTTTTCCCCTGCTGAGTAGGGTTCCTAAGAAACCCCAAGATACCGCCGTCTCTTGAAATTGAGAGCCTTTCAAGAGACGGGTATAAAAAATACATATAGGAACAGAGGATGCAGTTGTATGCTATCAAGAGAAGATTTTGTATTTACCATCGGGTATGACGGTCCCACCGCGGTGGTAGATAGTCAGGCTAAACAACGATATGGAACCTGTTCGACGAGGGAATTGGCTGAACAGGGTTTTTTCCGGGCGGCTTATGCATCCGCAGTATACGCCAAAGACCAAGAAGAGGTAAAACTCGTGGTGGATATCTACAATACCATTGCCGGGACCTCCTATACCCTCGATTCCCCCCTGGATAGACTTTTCGGGGTCTTCCCGGTAGAGGTCAATCGTTCGATAGTGCTGTAAAAGGTAAGACCCTTTCCTTTTGTACTAATATGTGCGATATTTGAAAGGTAGCTTTCCCTCATAGATACACACATCGGTTATGTAAAACCGGTATTGATTATATAAGTGAGGCTTTTTCGAAATCTGCCCTTTTGAAAAAGCCTCACCTGTTAAGCAGTAGTACCAAATTACCTTATTAGAAGGACTAGTATATGTCAGAACAAAGTGTAGTGCCTATTGATCAAATTCTTCCTCATAAATTGCCCCTGGTGGCTCTCATGGGCCGTCCTATATTTCCTGGGATATTTACCCCGATTATGATCGGAAATCCCATGGATGTGAAGGTTATTGATGAGGCAGTGGCTAGAGACGGCCTTATTGGACTGGTAATGCTGGCCAGTGAAAGTGAAAGTCCCACGATTATGGATCTGTACAAGGTGGGTACTGTAGCTAAAATCGTTAAGAAGATCAACCTCCCCGATGGGGGCGTGAATATATTCATCTCTACCTTGAAACGGTTCAGGATAAAGAAGGCCCTGAATCCGGCAAATCCCATTGTCGGCGCAGTGGAGTATCTGGATGATGAAGAGGACGATACCAGCGAGGTCAAGGCCCTCACCCGGGCGCTTATCAGCGAAATGAAGCAGATCTCCGAGAATAACCCCCTGTTTTCCGAAGAAATGCGCCTCAACATGATCAACATCGATCACCCTGGGAAGATCGCGGACTTCATCGCCAGTATTCTCAACATCGACAAAGGGGAGCAGCAGAAGATCCTCGAAGTCCTCAATGTCCGTAAGCGGATGGAACAGGTTTTGGTCTTTATCAAAAAAGAGCAGGAGCTCTTACGGATTCAGAAACGGATTCAAAAGGAAATCAACGAAAAGATCGAGAAGTCTCAGCGGGATTATTTCCTGAAAGAAGAACTTAAGGCCATCAAAACCGAATTGGGGATGACCACGGATGCCAAAAGCTCTGAATATCAGCGTTTCAAGGATAAATTGGATACTTTTAAGTTTGAAGGGGAAATCAAGGAGGTGGTGGAGCAAGAGCTTGAAAAATTTAACCTCATGGACCCCAATTCAGGGGAATTCATCATCACCCGGAATTATCTGGATACGATTGCAAACCTCCCCTGGAATGAACCGGTGCCGGAGCCTTTTGACCTCACCGTTGCCCGGGGGATATTGGAAAACGACCATTATGGACTCAAGGATGTGAAGAGCCGTATCGTGGAATATCTGGCGGTCCGGAAACTCAAGCGGGATTCCAAGGGTTCCATCGTATGCCTAGTGGGACCTCCCGGGGTGGGTAAAACTTCGGTGGGTAAGTCGGTGGCCCACGCCCTGGGCAAGGAGTTTTTCCGTTTCTCCGTGGGAGGTATGCGGGACGAGGCGGAGATCAAGGGGCACCGGCGTACCTATATCGGGGCTATGCCCGGGAAAATCCTCCAGGGGCTTAAGATCGTCAAGACCAAGGACCCGGTTTTCATGATCGATGAAATTGACAAGATGGGGGTGAGTTTTCAAGGGGATCCTGCCAGCGCCCTCTTAGAGGTCCTGGACCCGGAGCAGAACAACAGTTTCCGGGATCATTACCTGGATCTTCCCTTTGATATCTCCTATATCTTTTTCATTGTTACCGCCAATACCCTGGATACCATTCCGCATCCGCTTCTGGACCGCATGGAGATCATCCAGCTTCCCGGTTACATTGATACGGAGAAACTGGAGATCGCCAAACGCTACTTGGTTCCTAAGAGTCTTACGAAAAACGGTCTCAGAAAAAATCAGGTTAAATATACCCGGGAATCCCTGCTCTACATTGCTAACGGCTATGCACGAGAAGCAGGGGTGCGTAATTTTGAGAAGAACCTGGATAAGATCCACCGGAAGCTGGCAAAACAGTTGGTAGAAACGGAAGAAGCCGCAGGTAAGGTCCATACCCACAAACAGGACAAGGCTGGGAACATCAGCGCCGAAGAAAAGGGGATACCTGAAAATACCCAGACCATAAGCCTGGCTGCAAGCGAAGGGGCTGCGCTTGAGAAGCGGCCGGAGAAAAACCCAGCAGCCGAGAACGGTATGGTAGAGAAATTTGTAATTGATAAAAAACTGATCGAAAAATACCTGGGTAAACCCTTGTTCCCTGAAGGGGAGATTAAAAAGGCGGATCGTCCTGGCATGTCTATGGGTTTGGCCTGGACCAGTATGGGAGGAGATACCCTGGTGATTGAGGCCACTGCGGTACCGGGTAAAGAAGGACTTACCTTGACAGGTAAGATGGGGGATACCATGAAGGAATCCGGCGCCATTGCCATGACTGTGGCTCGAAAACTGGGAATCGAACAGTACGGTATTGATGCTGCCTGGTTTGAGAAGAACCATATCCACTTGCACATCCCTGAAGGGGCTACCCCCAAGGACGGTCCTTCTGCAGGGATCACCATGGCCACGGCCCTTTTATCCATGCTCCGCAACAAAACCATCACGGCTAAACTGGTGATGACCGGGGAACTGAGCCTTACCGGGCAAGTACTTCCCATTGGAGGGCTCAAGGAAAAGACCATCGCTGCTCAGCGTAACAAGGCCCGGCATATCATTATTCCTAAACAGAACCTGCGGGATCTGGACGATATCCCGGATATAGTAAAGAAAGGTATTGAATTTCATCCGGTAGAACGGTTTGAAGATGTTTTGGCCCTGGCTTTGCCGGATTAGTTTGTTTCTATGCAGTAGCCCTAGGCTGTCCAGGGACGATTCGCTCTCGGTTCCCTATGAAACCCGTGGGGAGGCTTTGGAGGCCCGGGTTTCCCGGTGTCTTATTTTGAGTATTCCATCGAACTCATGTTATTTGGAATGTATCCCTATATAACCAAGGAGAACCCTACGATAAAAAGCAGGAGGGGAAACCTGAAACAAAAGGAATCCTGGAAGATAACCGACGCATTTTGGGAAAAACCATCGCCCTTAGTACCCTGGAAGGCGCTCCCCCAGGAGTTTGGCGCCTCATCCACCCGGATCGGGAAAAAAACGGCAGCAAACGCCCTATGCTCACAGACGGTGCAGGAGTGCCGCTGTCCCTGGTAGTAACCGGCGCTAACCGGCACGAGGTATCCTAATGTGAAGCCCTGTTGGACGGGTTCGTTAGTACCCGTCCTGATATAGGTGAACAACCTCACCGTGGGTGTCTTAATAAAGGCCCTCACAGAGACGTGGCATGGGAACCGGTGGTAGGAGGGGGATATATTCCCCGGATCAAAGGCCGGGGAGCGGAAAAAAGGGAGAAACAAAACAAGGGTGAATATAAAGCCCGGCGTTGGGTTGTTGCAGTTTCCCACTCTTGGATAAATCGTTTGTGAAAACTGCCGGTACGGTTTGAGAAACGGAGAACGTCATACAAGGGCTTGGTTGCGGGCGTTTTTATGGCTTTCTGTAAAGCCAATAGTATGTAAGGATACGTTCTTAGTCGTGATAAGCTACTCCTAAACCCGCTTTCGTACTGAGGGAAGCACTTATCCCGGGTGAAGTATCCCGGAGCTCCATGAAGCCGTTACCGTACATACGAAAAAGGCCTTCACTGTACCTTAAGCCTTACATGAGGCAGTTGCACAATGTGCCCTTTTGCAACTGCCTCGCAGGTTACCTTGTCTAAGTCCATGAGCTTGACAGGTACCCGATTGGTGAAGATACTAGAATACTGACAAAATTCATTATTTTGTCATTGAAGGAGAACGACTATGGCAATCGAGATCAGAGCCACCGGAAGGGCCATTCCATCCACACGGCTTTCCAATGATGATCTGGCGAAAACCCTCGATACCAATGATGAGTGGATTAGATCCCATACCGGCATCAAGGCCCGGCATATTGCCGATGCATCCACTGCGTGCAGTGATTTAGCCCTGGAAGCGGCCCGGCACGCCTTAGCTATGGCCATCACCCAAGAGGGGACTCAAGAGAAAACCATAGCAGACGCGGCCCTCACCGTAGACATGATCATCCTTGGCACTGCTACGCCGGATTATCATGGCTGTCCTGCCACGGCTTGTATCGTGCAGGATAAACTGGGGGCCCGTAATGCCTTTGCCATGGATATTACCGCAGGGTGTACTGGTTTTATTTATGGACTTGAAACTGCTGCTGCCCTCCTCGCCCGTGCTCCTTCCCGGAAACGGGCCTTGGTTATTGGTTCAGAGATTTTATCTCGTTTTATTGACTGGCATGATCGAAAAAGCTGTGTGCTTTTTGGCGATGGAGCCGGGGCCGTGCTGCTTGAAAAGACGAAAGACGAACCGAAAAGGCGGGGGATCCTAGGAACCATTCTGGAGGCAGATGGTTCTGGAGCGGAATACCTCATCATGCGGCAAGGAGGTTCCCGTCATGCCTTTAAAGCAGGGGATTCCATCAAGAGGCCTCCCATTATTGAGATGAACGGTCAGGGGGTTTACAATTTTGCGGTTAAATCCGTAACCGAAACCATAGAAAAGCTCCTTGCCGAAACAAACCTCACCATTGATGAGGTCCACTGGATCATACCCCACCAGGCCAACCGTCGGATCCTCGTAGCCGCGGGGAAACGGATGGGCATACCAGAGGAACGCTTCTTTCTTAACCTTGAAGAATACGCCAATACCTCTGCTGCGTCGATTCCTATTGCATTAGACGAACTCAATCGAGGGGGTAAGCTGCAAAAGGGGGATATCATCATGACCGTCGGCTTTGGCGCGGGTTTAACCTCTGGAGGGAATATCATTGTCTGGTAGTACGCCTCTGTTCACCACGCCATTCGTTTTGCTGTTTCCCGGACAAGGCGCCCAGTATCGAGGTATGGCCTTGGATTTCTGGGAGAAGGCCGAGGAAGTCCGGCAGCTCTTTGAGCTTGCTTCAGATAGTACCGGCAAAGACCTGCATGGCCTGCTCTTGAATGGAGATGGGGAAACGTTGAAACGGACTGATGTGTCTCAGCCGCTTATTACCCTGGCTAATCTCAGTGCTGCCGCATATCTGGCGAAACAAGGGGTTCGGATTGCCGGGGTTGCAGGGTTCAGTCTAGGAGAATACGCCGCCTTGGTTACCGCCGGGGTCATCTCCCAAGAGGACTGTTTTCGCTTGGTTACGGCCCGGGGGAAGGCGATGCAGGAGTCGGCGGATCGCCTGGGGAGTGGAGCTCGGGCTCCGGGTATGGCTGCGGTGATTGGGCTTGCCCCTGAACAGGTAGCGTCCTTGATCGCTGCATGGAGGACCGAAGGTATATCCGGCCTGTATACGGCTAATATCAATTCCCCAAGGCAGACCGTGGTGGCTGGGACCAGCGAAGCTCTGGCCATAGCAGTAAGCAGGTTTAAGGATGCAGGGGCTAAAAGGGTCATCCGCCTTGCAGTGGCAGGTCCCTTTCACTCTCCCCTGATAGCGGATGCGGTGGAGCAGTTTCGGCCGATTCTCGAATCCGTACCTTTTAGGGATCCCCTGATCCCCTGCTATTCCAATGTGTCCGGCACGATATTGAGTACCGGGACCGAGGCAAAACAACGCGCCCTGGAACAGATAACGAAACCAGTGCGTTGGCTCGATGAAGAACGGGCCATTGCTGCCCAAACAGGCATTGAGGGAGTACTGGAAACCGGTCCGGGCACGGTGCTTACCGGTTTATGGAAGGAGGCGGGAAGCCCCCTCCCGTGCATGAGCGCCGGTACGGTTGCCGCTATCGATCAGTTTTTAAGGACCCTGACCGGTATTTAAGGAACTGTACCATTTTTACGGTACATTAGAGTTGTTCAGAAACCTCAGTTTCTGAACAACTTCCGCTTAAAAAACAGCAAAATGCGGAGCATGTTGCAAGACTTGTTCGATAACCAACCGGATTATTGAACAAGTCCATTCCCTTTATGACCAGGATGTACGAAAGCTGCCTCCTCGGGACAACACATCACCGGAGGAGGGTATTAGGTACATAAAAATACCGTGGAACTGTTTAGGAAGCTGTATGGGCCAGGGGAATCTGTCGGGGAATATACAGAATGAAGGTCGTACCCTTCCCCACTTCAGTCTGTACCTTGATACTTCCCCGTAAATCCCGTATCCGTTCCCGGACCAGATTCAACCCTATACCCCGTCCCCCATGCAGCCCTTCCTCCTCAGCCGTACT
>JAIRLU010000194.1 GCA_031259215.1 Treponema sp.
AACCCGGTTGATTCTCGAACAAGTCTCCAAAAAACGTGGATTTTTTAATAAAATCCACGTTTTTTATCGTTTTTTAAGCGGAAGTTGTTCGGAAACTGAGGTTTCCGAACAACTCTAATAAATGTCTGGTTTTTGGAGAGCGTGTGTTTGTTACAATAATTTTAGAACATTACCCATGCTGTCTGTATGGCTTAGCTATTTTGTAACTATTCAGTCGCCTGCGGGACACACGAGGTTACGCGCGAACTGGTGAGCGCGTTTTTGGCGTCCATGCCGTACTAGGTAATTGTATATGCCCTCGTCCTGCTCCCTTGATCCGTTTGGCTTGGGCTCCCGTAAGGTTTTCCTGTTTTGGGTTACCTTCTCAAGATGAGACGCCCCGATAGATTGAAAAGAAAAGAACGAAGATGTATGATAGTCCTATGGATCCTACAACCTTAGAAGGCCGCTCCTTATGTACCTGGCTGGATTATACGGCAGAAGAAATCCGTTATTTCTTGGATGTATCAAAGCAGGTCAAAGCGGAAAGTCAGCGGCATGAAGTTCATCGCCGTTTTGAAGGGAAAACCCTGGCCCTCCTTTTCGAGAAGCGTTCTACCCGGACCCGCTGCGCTTTTGAGACCGCGTTTGGTGAAGAGGGGGGGCATCCGGTGTTCCTCTCCACCGCGGATATACAGCTTGGGGCAAAAGAATCTATCGAAGATACTGCCCGGGTCTTGGGTCGTATGTTTAGTGCTATTCAATTTCGAGGCTTCAAGCAGTCTACGGTAGAGACCTTAACGCGCTATTCTGGAGTGCCGGTATACAATGGGCTCACCGACGATTTTCACCCTACCCAGGTGCTGGCGGATATCCAGACTTTGGAAGAACAGTACGGTCCTGCCCCAGGGAAGAAGCTCTGTTTTGTAGGCGATGGGAGGAACAACGTGGCCCGGTCGCTAATGGTGATCTGTGCGAAACTGGGGCTTCATTTTACGCTTATTACTCCTCCCTCCCTCAACCCTGATCCGGATTTGACCGCCCGTTGTACTGCGGTGGCTCAGGTTTCAGGGGCGCAGCTACGGCATACCCCGGATACTGCGGAAGTCGAAGGGGCTCATGCGGTGTATACCGATGTATGGGCTTCTATGGGGGAGGAAGCAAAAAAAGAGGAACGGATCCGGCTTCTGCGTCCCTATCAGGTCAATCAAGCCCTCATGGATAAAACCGGCCGTAAGGACAGCATCTTCCTCCATTGTCTCCCGGCGATAAAAGGTGAAGAAGTGACTGCTCAGGTGATCGACGGTCCTCAAAGCCGTGCTTGGGATCAGGCGGAAAACCGGAAACACACGATTAAAGCCATCCTCTTAGCAACCCTGGGATCCTGAAACCCAGGGCATGAAAAAGCCCCTAGAGGTACGCCTCGGGGCTTGGTTACTGCTAGCGACAATTGGACTTGAACCAATGACCAAACGGATATGAGCCGTTTGCTCTACCGACTGAGCTATGTCGCCCTATAGAAAGTATACTTAAATATAGCAAAAAGTGGATCCCTCTGTCAATACACTTATGCAAAACCCCCTCTACTTTTCGGGCGTAAACCCTCAAACGCGTTCAAGCGGCGCCGGGGCTGCTTGCATCTTGGCTTGGGCTTCTGCTTTCTTGGCCAGCACGGCCTTACGGGAACCAAGGAGAATAGAAACCGGTTCCAGCATGGGGATATTCTCACAGAGGATTTTAACAATCACCGTCATGGGCACTGCCAGGATGAGGCCCACAAAACCCCAGAGCCAGCCCCAGATCATCAAGGACATCAGTACCGCAATGGGGGCAATCCCCAAATTGTCCCCCATGATCTTAGGCTCCAGGATATTACCGATAATCAGGTTGACCCCCAGCATAATAAGGACCGTAACGACGATCGGTCCTGGTTCAGGCCAAAACTGGAGCAGCGCAAAAAGTCCTATCCCGGTACCTGCGGCGATGCTGCCGATATTGGGTATAAAATTCAGAATAAACTGAATAAGCCCCCAGAGCACCGCAAACTCAAGTCCGGTAAGGCTTAAGCCGATGGTAACCGCTATACCGGTGGCCAGGGAAATAAAAAACTTCGCCGAAAGATAGCGGCTTATCTGGCGCACCACGTCAGCGCCGATCTTTTTTATCTGACCCGATCGTTTATGCTCAAAGGCAAGATCGATTTTGTCTTTAAAAAAGGCCATTTCCAGGAGCAGAAAGGCCATGAACAAAACCACCATTGAGGCTTCCTTCAGGAATCCGATAAACCCATTGGACAGAGACAGGGTTATACCTCGAATCCTGCTTCGAACCCCCCATTGACTCCAGAGATTATCAAAAAAACTCAGCCGATCGTCATAGGAAAGTTCAAAAAAGCCCGCCAAAGTCCCATAAATCTCGGTTAAGCGCCGTTCATATCGCGGATAGAGGGTCAGGATGGTTCGAGCCGAGGAAAAAAGTACTACGCCGATGAGATACAGACCGGTGATGATGATGCCTATGGCAAGGAAGATCGAAACAATCCGGGGAAGACGCCACCGCTCGAGAAAGATAACCATAGGATTCATGACCATTGCCAAAAATAGGGAAATGGTAAAGGGCAGGATCACCGGCGCGGTAAGTTTAAGAATCCCTCCCACACTGATACAGGTAATACATACGAGAAAAAGAACCATCCCTTTCCGCGAATGCAAGGGCTCTAATTCGTCTTTCATATACCTAATAATAGCATACCTCATGATAAAGATACACCATGCAGGAGGAAATAGGAGCACAAGAGGGTTCCTCGATTGGGGAAGCGCCTTTTTTCACAGGGTTCCCCTGTATTGTTATGATATTGAGTATATTTATACATAAATTGGGCAGGTACTGTATAATTTTTGCATGAACCCCCCTTGAACATAAGGAACCTATTTTGTATAAATAGAAGCTGTTTCAAAAGGGTAGTCTGGAAGGGCTGGACGTGGGTCGAGCGTTTCTGGCGGGCTCACGGAGAGGGGACAAGCTGTGCTTGTCCAGCATCCTGAGTTGCAAGGGAAAAAGGGGCGGTAAGTCCCCTTTTTCGGGAGCCGGTTTCATCGGGCCCCAGGTCCGCAGGAACCGAGTTCTGAGACCGGCTCGCTACGCATACATTGGACTTGTTCAATAACCCGGTTGGTTATCGAACAAGTCTTGCAAAATGCTCCGCATTTTGCTGTTTTTTAAGCGGAAGTTGTTCAGAAACTGAGGTTTCTGAACAACTCTAT
>JAIRLU010000226.1 GCA_031259215.1 Treponema sp.
GGGGCTGGTCCCTCATGCCCCTTTTCAAAGACCCTTGTATTTCACGTTCAGAATACCTATACTAAGGCCGTGGCTTATGTATGTTTATCCCCTTGGATGATGGGGCGATAATGGCGCTTATCATCTGTCAGAATTTAGCTCTTGCCTATGATGGTGTTCTGGCGGTTCAAGAAATCAACCTCGAAGTGTATACCGGGGATTATCTCTGCATAGCTGGAGAGAACGGTTCCGGTAAGAGTACCCTTATGAAAGGTATGCTTGGATTGTTACCGCCCCAGCAGGGACGTATTATCTTGGGAGAGGGGCTTAGAACCAATGCAATCGGGTACCTTCCCCAGCATACCGCGGCACAGCGGGATTTTCCCGCAGGGGTTTACGAAGTGGTATTGTCCGGACGACAGGGGAGACGGGGCATCCGGCCTTTTTATTCCAAACAGGATAAAGCCGCAGCAGAAGAAAATCTAACCCGCCTGGGGATCCGGGAACTGCGGAACCACTGTTACCGGGAACTGTCCGGCGGTCAGCAGCAGCGGGTCCTCCTTGCTCGAGCGCTCTGTGCAGCCCAGAAGCTGCTGCTCTTGGATGAGCCTGCAGCAGGGCTTGACCCTTTGGCTACTACGGATCTGTACCGGTTAATCGAAGAGATAAACCGGGAGACCGGGATTGCCGTGGTTATGATTTCCCACGATATTAAGCGGGCTCTCATCTATGCAAGGCGTATACTCCATTTACAGGGAAGCCCCCTCTTTCTCGGAAGTGCCGATGCCTATGCCCAATCTCCTATTGGAAAACAATTTTTGGGGAACTATCAGGAGGAACAAAATGGATAATATCCCGTTTGTGGTGATTTTGCAGGATATGTTTTCCTACACCTTTATTATCCGGGCGGTGCTGGTAGGGTTTCTGGTTTCCCTCTGCGCCAGCCTGCTGGGGGTAAGCCTGGTCTTGAAACGGTATTCCATGATCGGAGATGGCTTGTCCCATGTGGGATTCGGCGCCCTTGCCATTGCCGGTGCAGTAAACCTGGCGCCCCTCACGGTTGCTATCCCCATTGTGGTTTTGGCGGCCTTTTTTCTCTTACGATTGAGCGAGCATGCACCGATCAAGGGGGATGCGGCTATTGCCCTCATTTCAACCGGGGCCTTGGCCATCGGGGTGGTGGTGATTTCCATGACCACAGGCATGAATACGGATGTCTGCAATTACCTCTTCGGGAGTATCCTTGCGATGAGTAAAAGTGATGTATATCTCAGTATCGCCCTGTCGGTGATTGTATTAACCTTGTTTATCCTTTTCTACCATAAAATCTTCGCGGTAACCTTTGATGAAACCTTTGCCAAGGCTACCGGTACCAAGACCGGGACATACAACATGCTCATTGCCTTTTTGACCGCGCTGACGATTGTCTTAGGTATGCGGATGATGGGGGCCCTCCTGATTTCAGCGCTTATTATCTTTCCCGCACTCACCAGTATGCGCCTTTGCAAGCATTTCAGGACCGTTACCCTCTGTTCGGGGCTGGTTTCCGTGGTCTGTTTCCTCACCGGCGTGGTAATTTCCTATGTGTACGCGACGCCCACCGGGGCCAGTGTGGTTATCATGAATATGGTAGCCTTCCTGGTGTTTTGGGGTATCCATGGGATGCGTTCACACCACCGAAAGCAGGAGCACCGGTTTCACCTGAGACCTTTGTGAACAAGCTTTTTTTATGTTATTTTTACTATAGTAAGGAGCATAATAACGATGAAACAGAGACGAAGATTACGCCGAGTAAGCGGCCTGTGTCTCCTTTGCACCTTGGGTATGCTTTGGGTAAATGGATGCAGTAACAAGCAGGGGTTCGCCTTATCAGGACGGACCAATAAAAACGGCACTGCGGGGATTGTCATTCCTGGGTCAGGATCCTCCAGTATAGCAGGCTCCAGCGGGCTTCTCGTACCTGAATCTCCGACGGTTTTGTCCGATGGACCGGCAGTTTCGGTTGTGCAGGAGGCTGCTCAAGACTCCAATACACGGTTGATTAGGGTGGACCCCAAATATCAAGCCAATCAGGGACTCGTAGAAATCAAAGAAAAGATGTTTATAGCCCAAACAAACGACGTCTATCTCAATCCTGAAGATTATCTCGGTAAAACCATTAAATTAGAAGGCATCTTTCAGACTCAATCCTATTCCAGTACGGAACCTCCCTATTACTTTGTGATTCGGTATGGTCCTGGCTGCTGTGGAAATGACGGAAACGCGGGCTTTGAGGTCATGTGGGAACAAGCGGATGCCGTCTATCCCGCAGAGAACGACTGGGTCGAGGCCGTCGGCGTACTGGGGGCCTATGAAGAAGATGGATACCCTTATATCTGTATCAATTTATCTTCTTTGACGGTATTGGAAACCCGAGGGCAGGAATTCGTTACCCAGTAAAGGGCGCTGGGGCAGCATGGGAAACGTAAAGCCTAAAGGCCATGAAGGGAAAAGCCAGGGTCCAGGGGTGTCTTCCAGAAAGGACTATGACCCCGGAGTGGTACACGCCGAAAAATCCCTTCCTGAAGATGAGCGGGACCGTTCCCTGCGACCCCAAAATCTCAAGGAATTTCTTGGCCAAGCTGTGCTCAAAGAAAACCTGGGGATATTCATTGCCGCAGCTCAAGAACGAAAGGAAAGCCTGGATCATCTTTTTTTAATTGGCCCTCCGGGACTAGGAAAAACCACCCTCGCCCAGGTGGTAGCCCATGAGTTGGGCGCGGATTTTAAGGTTACCTCTGCTCCGGCCCTGGATAAGCCGAAAGACCTCGCGGGGATCCTCACCACGATAACCGATAAGACGGTGTTCTTCATTGATGAGATACACCGGCTCAAACCGGCTATGGAAGAAATGCTGTACATTGCCATGGAGGATTATGAACTGGACTGGATCATCGGCCAAGGTCCCAGCGCCCGGACTATCCGGATCCCTATTCCTTCGTTTACCTTGGTGGGAGCTACTACCAAGGCCGGGAATGTCTCCAGTCCCTTGGTAAGCCGCTTTGGAATAAGCTGCCGGTTCTCCTTCTATGAACAGGAGGATATGGAAGCGATCATCCGGCGTTCCGCAGGGATTCTCAAAATTTCCATCGACGATGAGGCTGCTTCGCTCCTGGCAAAATCCTCCCGAGGGACCCCCCGGGTGGCAAACCGGCTGCTTCGGCGTATGCGTGATTTTGCCCAGGTCCTGGGGGGGCCTGCCCTGGCTTCCATTACCCCAGAGGTGGTGCAGGAAGGACTCACCCGTCTTGAGATAGACCCCTTAGGCCTTGAACAGTACGATCGGGAGATCCTCCGTATCATCATCGAACGGTACAGAGGAGGGCCGGTAGGTGCAGAAACCCTGGCCATATCCGTAGGTGAGGCAGTGGATACGCTTGAGGATTACTATGAACCCTATCTCATCCAATCGGGGCTTCTCCAGCGTACCCCTCGGGGCCGAATGGTAACGGATCGGGCCTATGAACACCTCAAGATTGCAAAGCCCCTAACCCAGGATAAAGATGAAACTAACGGATTTCTCTTTTGAATTACCCGAACACCTGATCGCCCAGTTTCCGCCGGTAACCCGGGGAAGCAGCCGGCTCATGGTGCTGGACCGGCGTACGGGAAATCCTATGCATCATCAGGTGGCAGATTTACCCGCTCTTTTGGAACCCGGCTCCCTCTTGGTGTTTAACAATTCTAAGGTCCGCAAGGCCCGGATTATGGGGGTCTCCAAAGAAAAGGGTACGCCGGTGGAATTCCTTCTCTTGAATCCCGTAAAACAAGGGGATGACTGTACCTGGCTGACCATGATCCAACGGGCCAAGCGCCGCCGTTTGGGAAGCCGCTACGTCTTTGAGGATGAAAGGGAAGGGGAAATTACCGGGGAATCGGGAGCCTATCGACTGCTTCGGTTTGACCATCCCGTGGATGATCCCTGGCTTGACCGCTATGGCCATATTCCGCTACCCCCTTACATCAAGCGGAACGATACCCCCCTGGACGAGGAACGGTATCAGACGGTGTATGCGAAACCTACCGGGTCCACTGCCGCGCCCACGGCGGGTCTCCATTTTACCCAGGAACTCCTTAAGGAGCTTTCCCACCGGGGGATTGAGTGGGTCTTTATCACCCTCCATGTGGGCTTGGGGACTTTCCTTCCGGTACGGACTGAGAACATTGAGGATCACCTCATGCACGAGGAAGTTTTCAGTATTGATAGCTCAAGCGCCCGGCAGATCCTCCAGGCCAAGGCCGCAGGCCGCAGGATCATTGCCGTGGGGACTACCAGCGTCCGTACCCTCGAATCAGCCTGGAAGCAGGGAGGCCTTGAACCAGGAACCGGGGCCACCGCGCTTTTTATCTACCCCGGCTATACCTTCAAAGTGGTGGACGCCCTGTTTACCAACTTCCACACCCCTGAATCAACCTTGCTCATGCTGGTTTCCGCGTTTGCAGGCCGGGAACGCCTCCTTGCGGCGTATGAGACCGCGGTGCAGGAAGGGTATCGGTTCTATAGTTATGGGGATGCCATGCTCATCGTATAGAAGCCATGAGGTAGAACGGATGTTCCGCGCTGGTTAAACCCCATATACTCAATTTCGACCCTACGGTATCGGAAAAACTCAATATGATAGCGAAAAATATCATAATTATGGTATTTTATACTAGACAAAAGCATACTGATGAGCTATATAGTTAAGTAAGTATATTTATTGATTTCTTTGGTTTTTTTGGAGATGTTTATGAAAAATAAACTTTTTGTAGATATCTCCTCATTTTTGCCATGAGGTAAAACTACAAAATGAACGATCTTATTAGAGAGAAGAGTCAAAAGATTCAAGATGCATTGAACGATTTCGCTGTTTGCGTTGGTCCCAAGACAACGGACAAAAAGGTAGGTGGCCTCAAGGTCGAGCCAGGTATCGGACTAGATGCTGAGACCCGGGTATTTGAAAACCTGGCTAACGACGTCAGGCAGGGTATATTCAAGGCCTTGTTTATGGGCGAA
>JAIRLU010000274.1 GCA_031259215.1 Treponema sp.
CCCAAAGCCCGAGGGTTACGGAACAAGGGTTCCCGGTTATTGATACGGGTATGGATTTCGTACCATACCCCTTGTTTGAGTAAACGTAATGGTCTCATAGAATATAGTAGGGATGGACCTGGGATTTTGCTTTACGAGGGTTGCCGGGAAACGAGCAATCTCCGAACCAATGCTTCTCCAAATACCCCTTACCATTTTTGTGGGTCAAGTTTAGCCCTATGAGGGGCGGCGGAGTTCGGGGGTACGGACTACGTCCCTTCGTTCCTACATCCTGCGGAGCTTCCTCGTCTAGGCTCGTATCCGCGGCAGGTCTAAGTCCGTGTGTCAGCCGCATACGCTCTTGAAAGGGACAACCCGTCATGGGTTATTGCTCATCGGCTTCCCGTTCCTGCGCCTCGCTTCAGCAAGGCTCGTATAGTTCCCGCGGGCCACATCCTCTACCAGCCTCAGCTTAAACGCCTCGCGGTATCGTACCACCTCTCTCATCTTTCGACCCCTCATGGGCCACCTTTAAACCAGGACACGACACCCCCCACTATTGCTTCTAGGTCCTGCCCTATGCACCGCCTTGTTCATACCAGGGCCTTTTATTATAGTAACAATAGTGGACAAAATCCGTAGTTTAACCATACCATGTCTTACAATCCTGCTGTTGCTGGTAACCGGTCTTATCCCCCTGTACGCCCGGGACATAGAGATAACCGTGGAAGACGCGGATTTAGCCCTTCCCCTGGAAGGCGCCCAGATCCGTTCTTGGGATGGACAGGAGTATACCTGCGATGAGGAAGGGAAAGTTCGGATATCCGTTCCAGAGGATCGGCAGGTGGTGATCCAAGCCACCTATCCCGGTTACGAAAACGGCAGGCTGCTCATCCCTATAGGGGAGAGCAGTTTTACCCTTTTGTTACACCTAAGCGGCATCTTGGAAAACCAGGAACTGGTGATCGAAGCTCCCCGGCCTGGAGTAAGCGAAACCAGAAGCGGCCGGAGTGTGGCCATATCCGATAAGGAACTCTCCCGGACTGCAGAGATCGGTATCATCGAAGACGTGATGACCTCCATTAAGCTCCTCCCAGGCGTGGGTTATGCAGGGATGTTTAACGCTATGCCTTCCATCCGAGGCGGAACCCCAGGAGATCTGATCGCGGTTCTGGATGGGTTCTACATTGAGCAGCCCTACCATTGGGGGGGCGGGGTTTCCATCTTTGATCCCCGAATGGTTCAAAGTGCCCAGCTTTCCCACGGGGTTTTTTCTTCCCGGTATGGACACACCATTTCAGGGCTTCTGGAGGTAACTTCAAAAAAACCTTCGAGTACCGAAACCGAGCTTGAAGTGGGGCTTTCTTCGAGCGCGGCTAACCTCAACCTCTCCTTTCCTTTATGGGGAAAAGGAGGGGTCATGGTCATGGGGAAGCTCACCTATTGGGATCCCTTTGTTTGGGCGGTCAAGCCCTTTGTGGAAGAAGTGCGGTATATTACCACCGCGCCCTATATTAGGAGCGGTGCTTTTTCGGCCAGCTATCGATTTACCCAGGATATGGAATGGACCCTTAACGGTTTTATAGGAGGCGATGGAATGGGCGCCTATTATGAGAATGAAAGCGAAGCAGAGGGCCTGGTAAGCAAAAACGATATGCGTTTTAGCTGGGATAATAAACTGGGCTTTCTCATTACGGGTATAACCCTTAATCCCCTGCCCTCTATGGTCCTTAAGGCTACTGCCGGCGGGGGGTTTCATACCGCAGACCTGGATGCAGAGATTCAGCAAGAGGTACAGGTCCCCTATTCATCGGGCTTTAAGGACCGATTCGGCCCCTTGGAGGATGATGCGTATACCCTAAGCCCGGCTATGGGGGACGTCATGACCGAGCTGACTATTAATTATCAGGGCCGTCTTGATGTAGACTGGGATTTAACCAAAGGGTTTCTGTTTGCTGCAGGAGTACAGGAATTGTACAGCCAATGGATCGAGGAGGAAAGGGCCCATCTGTGGCGGGAGTCTTTGGATGAGGCCAAGAGCAGTGCCGCAGGTACTCCCTGGTACATTCATTACCCTGTTACCTTCAGCAACGATGTACGGAACAGCGGCTTTTTTTCTTCCCTGTATACCCTGGTGGAATATACCAGCCCTCAGCGGCGTTTTGGCGCTGAACTGGGGCTCAGGCTGGATCATTTGTACTTTGTCGGGAAGGATTTCAGTATTCAAACCGCTCCGGCCCTTAATCCCCGGCTGAACCTGGACTTCGGTATTCTGAAAAACAAGGGATTCTTGGACTCCTTAAGCCTTACGGTGGGGACGGGTTTGTTTTCTTCTATGAATACCAACTTGATTTATATTGGTAAAGACAGCGGCATTGATGATTTTGATATGAAGCAGAGCCGTTCCTGGACCAGTATTTTGGGAACCAAGCTGGATTTTTCCTCGGGTTATAGCTTTAATATCGAAACCTATATCAAGAGGGTGTTTGATCGATCCTATCAGTCATTAGTAACCCGTGGGAATGCTCTGGTGTCGGACTATCAGTTTGATGGTGAGGGCCGTATTTGGGGATTCGATCTGATGCTGCAAAAATTGGAAGCCCGGTATTGGGACGGCTGGATCAGCTATTCTTTTAACCATGCCCGGTACCGGAACCCCTCAAGGAGCGATCCCGATGAGCCGGATTGGTTTTATCCTTCGTTTCACCGTTTTCATAACCTGAACATCGTCCTCAATATTAAGCCGGTGCAGTACTTCCATATTGGGATCCGTTTTGGCCTGGCCAGCGGCGCGCCTAAGAGTGTAGTAGGGGAAGTTACCAGTTATCCGGTCAGTGTACTCAATGCGGACGGTACAGAAACAGGACTGGTCATTGAAAAATGGAAACGTTCATCTCGGTATTCCGACACAGAGCGGGACGGTTTCGCCCTACCCTTGGATATTAAGTTCTCATTCTTCCGGTTTAATCCAGGAGGTAAGGTGCAGTCGGAAATATACGTGGCAGTGGAAAACACCTTGGCCTTCCTCAAAACGAGACAGAGTAATACCACGTTTAACAGCTATACCGGGAAGGAAGATGAAGGGAGTACGACCGCCAGTTACCAATTACCCATTCCGATGATCTCCCTGGGGTTTAAATGGACCTATTGATACCCATGAAAAGGACGAACAAAACCCTGGGATGGCGCTGGGGGATGCTCACCTGCGTACTTATCTGTTCTGCTTGCACCAGCTTGGTTGAAAAGGCCGGACAGTTCCTCGATGGGTCTGGCTTTGCAGGAAAGACCCTGGGGGTGTATCGGGTTGCAGCAGGCATGGAGATCCGGTATCTACACGTAAAAAAGGGAGAGCCCGAGGAGAAAAAACTGGTGATCTCTCTGAGCGCGTATCCAGGGGTACAATTTTGGACATCCGCTCCTGATAAAGAAGGTCGGGTATTCCTGGAGGAGCTTCATTTTTTAGGGGGCACGTATACCGGGTGGAACCAATTTACCGTGGATATGGTAGGAGAGGCCAAGTTTATCTTGCAAAGAAACAGTGCCCTATGGCAAGGGCAGGGACCTATTGAGAGCGTCCAGATATCCTGGGGCAAGATCCGGCGGAACTATAAGCTCCTTTCAGGGGAAGAAGCCCTCACTGCCCTGCGGAACCGGTACACCCGCATTGCCGCCTTAACCGAATGGATGCATACCCAGGAGGATCTGCCGGATTTTACCAGCCTCGGGGACTTTGAGGCTTACTGGAAACCCCTGCTCATGCCGGAACTGGTGCCCCGCAAGAAACGTCCTTTGGCATGGACTACCGAGGCTGCATCCTGGGTTCGAGGGGAACAGGTTTCATGGAACCAGCATTACACTGAAAAGGTTTTCCCGGAAACCCTCTGGGTCCTGCGGAATTCCGGCGCGCTACTCAGGGATTGGGAAGAAGCCCTTGCATGGATATATCTGACGTATCAATGGGATAGGATCCTCCAGGATATTTCACAGGAATACATCTTGACCAAAATCAATTGAGTAAAAATAGAGTTGTTCGGAAACCTCCGTTTCCGAACAACTTCCGCTTAAAAAACGATAAAAAACGTGGATTTTACTAGAAATCCATGTCTTTTTGGAGACTTGTTCGAGAACCAACCGGGTTCTCGAACAAGTCCAATGATGGTATAGTGCAAGAAAAAGAGGGGGAAGCATCATGCAGCTTAAGTTGGGAAGAAAAAGAAAAAGAAGCCGCTTTGAGGATGCAGGCGCCTCCAGTGATATTGCCTTTCTGTTGATCATTTATTTTATCGTGATTGCCGGATTTAATATCAACAAAGGATTCATCATGCATCTTCCTGCCAAGGATTCGACCCGTTTGATCTTGAAAGAGGATCTGCTGCGTTTTGAATTAGACGATACGGGGACCCTTTTGTATCAAGGTACGGTCATGGAACTCGCTGCGGCGGAACAGGAGATACAAGCCGCGGTGATGGTCAATCCGAACCTGGCGGTGGTTTTAAACATCGCGCCTCGTGCACCCTGGCAGCAGGTGGTTTCCTTTGTGGAATTGGCTCAAACCCTTGAGGTAGATGCCTTTTCATTTTCCATGAAAGATGAACCTGCTCCTGGGGGGCCCTTATGAGGTTGATCCGGCAGCGAAAACGGTTTGTGGTTCCCCTTAATTCCATGTCTGACGTGGCTTTCCTGCTCCTTATATTCATTATGCTGGTTTCCCTCATTAATTACCGCCGGGAGGTGAAAATCGAGTATCCCGAAGCTACTGCTGCAAAAAAGACCAGTGCAGAAAAGAACCTGGAAATTTGGGTTGACCGGGCAGGGGCCCTCTACCTGGACGGGCTTCCCAGTGATTTGCAGACCATTGAAAACAGCATCATCTCCACCTATCAGGAGGCGCCAGATACCCGGATTCATATCATTGCGGACCGGGAAACCCCCTTTGCCTATATTAACCGGGTATTACAGATGCTCCAGATCCTGCAATACCGGGTGGTCAGCTTTGTAGTTAAGGACCGATGATGGAAACAGGTCTCAGGCGTGCTGCTATTAACCGGACGAGGCTGGCCCTTTTTCTCTTGGTTGCCGCTTTGCATGGATTTCTCATCTTTTTTCTAGTTTTCCGCCTGGAAACCACAGGAGAAACCCGTGAACCTGAGGCCAATATCATGAAACTGGTGGACATCCAGGAAGAGGTTCCTCCCCCGCCAGTTCTCCCACCGCCCCTTCCTCCTCCTCCTGCGCCGCTGCAGCAGATCCGAGAGGCCATCGCTGAAACTATGGTAGAAACCGATGAGGTCCCCGAAGACCAGGTAGTGGTTGAATCCCTGCCCTATGAAGCGCCGCCGCAACCGGTTCAGTCCCAATCCCGGGATAGGGAATACCTTCCTCAGCACCAGGTTTCCAAGGTTCCTGTTTTTTCCGAAGGGGATATCCGTAAAAACTTGGTCTATCCTCCTATTGCCCTGCGGTCTAATATTGAAGGGGTCGTGATTCTCGCGCTGTTTGTGGATGCTCAAGGAGAGATTCGGCGGATCACCGTACTTAAAGAGGAGCCTTCTGGACGGGGGTTTGGTGAAGCCGCGGTTAAGGCCTTCCAAGGTATCCGAGCAATTAGTCCGGCTGAGGCCAACGGAGCTGCGGTGGGGGTCCAGTACCGGTATCCCATACGCTTCACCATACGGTAGTTGGATAGGTCTTGGTCATAGGGTGTATCCTGTCCTGGGC
>JAIRLU010000018.1 GCA_031259215.1 Treponema sp.
ACCCGGAACGAAAGCGCGGCTGCCGGAGCGCGGGTCCATCTGGTCCGGGGGCTTATCAGCGACTGCGGGAAAATCCTGGCCCAGTCCATCCCGGCCCACAACTGGTATGATGTGAGTACCTTAAAGGAGCCTTACCGCATTGAAGGCAAAAAGACCATGGGCTATGAAATCGCGGAACAACTGGGCTGGCAGGTTCCGGATGTGATTGCCTACCCCACAGGCGGAGGCGTTGGGATTATCGGGATTTACAAGGCCCTGCAGGAAATGCGCGGCTTAGGCTGGATTGGGGACAAGCTGCCCCGGCTTGTAGCGGTTCAGGCCGAAGGCTGTGCTCCTCTTGTGGAGGCTTACCGGAAAAAAGCCAAGGAAAGCGAGCTGTTCCCCCATGCTCAAACTATCGCCTTTGGTATCAACGTTCCCAAGGCCCTGGGGGATTTTCTCGTCTTGGAAGCGGTCTATCAGACTGAGGGCTGCGCCGTCGCGGTGGGTGAAAAGGAGATTCTAGAGGCCCTCCTGGAATTGGCTTCCCTGGAAGGGGCCTTTGTCTGTCCTGAAGGAGCCGCGGTCCTGGCGGCCCTGAAAAAACTGCGGGCTGAGGACTGGCTCAAGGCCGGGGAAACCGCGGTTCTGCTGAATACCGGTGCAGGTATTAAATACCCGGATACCCTGCAATTCGATTTGCCCTACTGTCCGGTAGACGGGACCATATAGCTCGTATACGATACGTTCCCCTTCGGGCTGCACAGCAGGTTTAACCACCGGATGAGGCAGGCCCGCCTCATCCAGGGTACGGGGCTATCCCCGTGCAAGTTCCAATGGCCCATGCGGATTTAGAATTTCATTCCCCATTTCACCAGGGTCTTTTTTTCAATGTATTTGAATATGATCCCTTCAACGAGCACCCCAATAATAATCACCGTTAAAAGCCCGGCGAATACCAGATTTGTGTTGAGCTGATTCTTGTTTTCATAGATAAACCAGCCCAGGCCCCCGCTACCGGAACTTACCCCGAAAACAAGCTCCGCGGCAATAAGGGTTCGCCAGGAAAAGGCCCAGCCCACTTTTAACCCCGTCAGAATATGGGGAAAGGCTGCAGGAATAAGTATCTTAAACACAAAAGAAAACCCTTTAAGCTCGTAGTTCTTTCCCACCATACGGAGCGTATTGCTTACGCCCATAAAGCCCGCGTAAATGTTAAGGGAAACAGGCCAGGCCACCGCATGAATGATCACAAACATGATGCTCGGATACCCAAGACCGAACCATAACAGGGCCAGGGGCAGAAGCGCGATGGCCGGCAGGGGGTTAAACATGGCGGTAAGAATCTCCAGTAAATCCGTTCCAATCCGCGTGGTGATGGCGAAAACCGTTAATACCCCGGCGACGAGAACGCCCCCCAGGTACGCGGCAAGGATAACTCGTAAGGATGTAGCCGTGCGGAAAAGGATATCCCCGCTCTTAATTACCCGGACAAGGCCGATAAGGGTATCCGAAAAGGAGGGAACCATCAAAGGGTTATCCAAGTGCACCCCGTAGATCTGCCAGAGCAAGACCATGAGGACTAACAGCACACTTTTTCTAACCGCCCCCATCTGGTACAGCTTCTCATACACCGAAAGTTTGATTTTAATTTCCTGCGGAGGGGGTTCCGTTTTCTTGTAGGCCTCTTTTAAAACAGCAAGAGGATTATTTTCTTTAGATAACATAGTCTAACTGGTCCTTAAAGAGGATCCGGGTAATTTTTTCTTTCAATCCGGCGTATTCAGGATGGCTGTAGGAATTGATCTTGGACCAATCCACCGGAATCTCATCAACGACTTTTCCTGGATGGGGCGAAAGCAGCACAATCCTGGTACCGAGGGTAATTGCCTCGTCTATGGAGTGGGTTACAAAAATCAGCGTAAATTGGGTCTCCCTCCACAGTTTAAGCAGATCCTCCTGCATTTTCTGCCGGGTAAGGGCGTCAAGAGACGCAAAAGGCTCGTCCATTAAGATGATCTTGGATTTCAGCGCCAGGCACCGGGCAATGGCCACCCGCTGCTTCATACCCCCGGAAAGGGCGTGAGGATAGGAGTGTTCAAAGGTATCCAGGTTCACTTTGTGCAAAAGCCCCCGGGCTTCTTCCAGCGCTTCCTTGCGCCCTGGTTTCCGGGTTTCCTGGATGGCAAAAACGATATTTTCAAGCGCCGTTTTCCAGGGTAAAAGCTGGTCAAATTCCTGAAAGACCATGGCCCGGTCGACGCCCGGTTTTTTCACCTCCTTGCCGTTTAAGGAAATCTCACCCTGTGCCGGCTTGAGGAAGCCTCCAATCGCCTTGAGCATAGTCGATTTTCCACAGCCGGAAGGGCCCAGCAAAATCAGCCTGTCCGATTCCTGGACCTGAAAACCCACATCCTGGGTTGCGGTTACCAGATACTGGGCGGTCTTATACTGGAGGGTTAAATTCCGCACCTCCAGAAAAGGAACCGGAGGCTTTGGAGGGGCAACTCCAAGGCCTCCGGAAATCAGGCGGTCCGCCACGGCTTACTCAAAAACCTTCGGGAAGAATAGGTCTTCCTGCTTTTCCGGTTTGCTCGAAATGGTGCCTACCGCATACAGGAAGTCGCTGTAATAGTTGATATTAAGCGGTTTGGTGGTATAGGTGATATCGGGATTATTGAGGATCCCTTCTATCAATTCCACCGGTTCTTGGGAATTGGTTACCGAAAGGTACAGCAGCGCTGCCTCATGTTTGTGCGCATGTATCCAGGCATCAGCCTCATTCAGGGACTTGATAATTACTGAAACAAGCTGCGGATTATTCTGGTAGAATCGCTCAGAGGTGGTAATCAGATTGGTCGTATGGGGGCTGCCAAAAACGTCGTAGGATCTGAAAACCTGATGGACCTGAGGATTCTGCTGTTCTATGCTGGCGAAGGGCTCGTTGGTAAAATGCGCGGTAATCTCCGACTTCCCTGAGGTGAGCGCGACCAGCGCATCAGGATGGGGCAGCGCCACGGTCCAGGGGTCAATCCGGTCGTACTGTTCTTGGCCGAATGCTTTGGCCGCGGCGATCTGGAGGGTCAAAGCCTGAATGGAGACCTTGACCGAGGGAACCGCGATTTTATCTTTTGCCGAGAAATCCTGGATACCCTTCACCTCAGGATTCGTGCTGTTGAGTATCAGGGGAGAGCGGTCCAAAGCAGCCAGTAATTTGGCGGCCCCTTTTGTTTTATCCCACAGGATAAGCGCAGGGGCAACGCCGCCGGATATTAAATCCACATTACCGGAAAGTAACGCGTCATTTGCCGTGGCGCCCCCTCCAAAGGTAAGCCACTCCACCTGCACCGATCCCAGACCAGCCTCTTGGGCGTTTTTCTCTATCAGCTTATGGCCTTCGAGCACGATCAAAGGCAAATAATTTATGCCGTATTGCTTGCTTATACGAAGTACTTTTTGTTCCGCCGGAGCTGCTGCTTCGGAGGGACCACCTGGTTCTTTTTGAGCACGGGCGCTCAAACCACTTATCACCGCTGCTGCGAGCAGCCCTATTAAAATACCCTGTTTCATGTGTATGCTCCTTAAAATGTATGAAACCTTTAGATGACACTGCGGCGGGACTGGTTACCACCTTGAAAAAACCGGGCCCCCTCAACACAAATAACTTCTTTGGCCTTCATTCCGCAGAATAAAACTATTTACCTGAATCATCCACAGCCCCTAGTTTATTGGACTTGTTCGGAAACTGAGGTTTCCGAACAAGTCTATTGCACCACACCCTGCTCAACCACCACCGATTCGGGATCGACCGTATCGCCGTAAACGGGAAGCAGGGTGGCCCGGTAATCGTCGTGGAAAAAGCCGGGGCCCAGGCCGGTACTGATTTCCTGGTTAAGCCACTCCAGAAGATCCTTGTTGCCCTTCCGTACTGCCGGGGCAATGGTATCGAGGCTTCCGATGGAACCGATACGGGTGGAAAAACCAGGGTTCTGAATCGCCCAGGCAAAGAGCAGGGTATTGTCCTGGGACAGGGCCGCTCCCCGGCCGTCCTTCAGCGCATTAAAGGCTTCAGAGATCTGATCGAATTTAACCAGTTCAATCTGGGGGTAGTTTTCCGTAAAATAGGTTTCCGCGGTGGTCCCCTTGATGACGATGAGTTTTTTCCCTA
>JAIRLU010000031.1 GCA_031259215.1 Treponema sp.
GACCTAGCACTAGGTGGTTATATTGTGGCGTCTTTCGGTCATAAGGTCAAGTCCATACCTTATGTAAGGAGGCAGTTTTCAGATGAAAACTCCCTTATCGTATTATGGGGGCAAGCAGACGCTTGCCAAGATTATTTTGGGGCTTATACCGCCCCATCGGGTGTATTGTGAACCCTTTTTGGGAGGGGGAGCAATCTTTTTCGCCAAAGAGCCGTCGAAGGTAGAGATTATCAACGATACCAACGGAGAATTGATCAATTTCTATCAAATTCTGAAAACAAACTTTAGGGCGCTTGAACGCGAGATAGGGCAAACCTTGCATAGTCGCAGACTGCATGACCAGGCGTCGGTAGTGTACGAGAATCCTGATATGTTCAGTGCCGTTAAACGGGCATGGGCGGTCTGGATATTGTCCAATGCATCCTATGGGTGCAAACTGAACGGCACTTTCGGCTATGACCGGAAAGGCGGCAACACCAACAAGCTACAAAATAAGCGGGAGCACTTCACTGCGGCCTACGAAGCACGATTGGGGCGAACCCAGATCGAATGTTGCGATGCGGTACGGATTATCAAGAGCCGGGACGTCCCGGACGGCTTTTTTTATCTCGATCCACCCTATGTGGGGGCATACCAAGGGCATTATGATGGGTACACCCAAGAGGATTTTGACGGGCTGCTTGAAACCTTGGCGGCCCTCAAAGGGCAGTTCCTGCTCAGTTCCTATCGCAATAAGGGCTTAACGGATTACACCGAAAAAAACGGCTGGCATACGATTGAGCTAAAACTAAAGAGCGCCATGACCAATCGGTATGAGAACAAAGATAAAATCGAGGTATTGACGGCGAACTATCCCATCACGCGGGATATGATCCAGGATAAAGGCCAACCAGAAGCAGAATAGACCACAAAGGCGGTTGAGGTAAGCTACCCCAACCGCCTTTGTGGTCAACGAAAAGTATGCTTATAGTGGTATTATAGTACTTGCATACGCTGTTCAATTTGTTGGTATGCATCTATGAGGGAATCTAATTGAGGTTTTTTGAGTTGGTAATCCGCAATCACCGATTGGCGGAACCCATCAGAGAGCAGGGTGGTACAGGTCTGGTAATAGCGTATGGTTTCTAGGGCATCCTGGTTCCCGTTTCCATTGGCTGAGGGGAAAGCGTAGGTTGCGATGTCGCCATTTTTTCTAAGTTTGTAGGTTATGGGGTGGTTTCCGACAATTCTTAGGCAATCACGGGATTCTTCCCAAGAGAAAGTGGTACCGAATACCTCGAATGTCCCGGGGAGGGATTCGATTTGCTGTGCTATATCAAGCCGTTTGGTCTCCAAGGTCTGAGCATCCATAGTGTGATAAGGAAGTATACCGTTCCGTATGCTGAGGGCCCGATTTTATCGGGCCTTTTTTAGTCTTCGTAGCTAGTAAAATTCCGGTTTTAAGTGATAGAAACCAAAGTAAAATTCCGGTTTTAAGTGATAGAAATTCCGGTTTTAAATGATAGGTTACACCGGCACCCGGATAAGGAGCGCCTATTCGCCCCGTGTTCTGTAGCGGTTCCCTTGTTTGTCCCCAACAGAAAACTCCTTGAGGAAAGGTCTATCCTGAAACAGGCAATAAATACAAATATGGGTCAAGTTTAGCATTAAAAGGAGGGGGCCCCTAAAGTGTCCCCTCAAGGTTTTATCTATACACAGAAACCTATGTGGCTTATATTTTATGGTAAGGAGAACCTATGAAGGCTTTATTTATCGGCGGTACGGGAACTATCAGTACCGCTATTTCACGGAACATCCTCGCCCAGGGTTGGGAACTCTACCTCCTCAACCGAGGCAGCCGGAATCATCTCTTTTCGGGGAAGGTTACGGAGATTCGTGGGGATATTAACCAGGAAGCAGAGGTGGCAGAGAAGATACGGGGCTTGCAATTCGATGTGGTGGCAGATTTTATTACCTTTGGACCTGCTCAGATTGAACGGGACTTCCGGCTTTTTAAGGACAAAACCACACAATACATTGCCATCAGCTCTGCTTCGGCCTATCAAAAGCCCCTGTCGGACTATCGGATAAATGAAAGTACCCCTTTGACCAATCCTTTCTGGGAATACTCCCGGAACAAGATCGCTTGTGAACAGGTCCTCCTTACGTTGTACCGGGACTACGGTTTCCCGATCACTATTGTCCGTCCCAGTCATACCTATGACGAACGGAGCGTCCCCCTGGGGATCCATGGTAAACACGGCAGTTGGCAGGTGATAAAACGGTTCCTAGAGGGGAAGCCGGTGATCATCCACGGGGACGGTACGAGCCTATGGACCATCACCCATACGAGCGATTTTGCCCAAGGATTCACCGGTCTTATGGGTAATATCCATGCCATCGGGGAGGCGGTGCAGATCACCTCTGATGAAACCCTCACCTGGAACCAGATATACGAAACTATTGCCCGCGCCCTGGGAGTACCCTTTAAGGCGGTGCATATAGCCAGTGAATTTCTGGCTCAGAGCGGCCCTTACAATTTTCGGGGCGGGCTTCTGGGAGACAAGGCCCATTCGATGGTGTTTGATACGGCTAAACTGAAACGCCTGGTCCCTGGTTTTACCGCCAAGGTCCGTTTTGATCAGGGAATCCGGGAAACCATAGCCTATGTGTTATCCCACAAGGAACAGCAGAAGGAGGACCCGGAATTCGACGCCTGGTGCGATAGGGTCATTGCGGCCCAGGAAAAAGCGGTTAAGGAAATACTCCACGGCCCTTTTCAAGAGGATTAAGTAGCTTTGGGGGAGGGGTATATCCCTCTCCCGTTCCTTTAGATAGTGGTATATATTTTATTCCTGGTCATGAAGTAGACGATTATGGATTTTTTGGGTATTATTAGTTATAGAGAAGTAACATTATTAGAAAAAAATAACAGATTTTTAAGAGGGAGGTATGTACTGATGCCTTTAGCGTTAGTTAAACCCGGTGAAGTCAACTCAATCAAGAAAATTGGCGGCCGGGATGATATAAAAAAACGACTGGAAACCTTAGGCTTTATCGTGGGCGGTGTGGTGACGGTGGTTTCCGAAATAAACGGAAATATGATTGTGCATGTCAAGGACTCCCGCATTGCTATCAGCCGGGAAATGGCGAATAAAATCATGGTATGAAGATAAGGAGAAGGCTATGCGAACCTTAAAGGATGTAAAACCAGGGGAAACCGTCCGGGTGGTTAAGCTCCACGGCCAGGGGCCGGTAAAACGCCGGATCATGGATATGGGGGTAACTCGGGATGCGGAAATCTTAGTACGCAAAGTTGCTCCTCTCGGAGATCCCATTGAGGTGCATGTCCGGGGTTATGAACTGAGCCTCCGTAAAGGGGACATTGATATTATCGAAATACAATAGCGTTGTTCAGAAACCTCAGTTTCTGAACAACTTCCGCTTAAAAAACAGCAAAATGCTCCGCATTTTGCAAGACTTGTTCGATAACCAACCGGGTTATTGAACAAGTCCAATAGCGTTGTTTGTGTAGTATGATGCAATAAGGAGCGCACGTATGGCTGTAAAAATCGCCTTGGTCGGTAATCCGAACTGTGGAAAAACCACCTTGTTTAACGCCCTCACCGGGGCAAACCAGTTTGTGGGAAACTGGCCGGGAGTTACGGTAGAGAAAAAAGAGGGGCGGCTCAAGGGACACAAGGAGGTGAGCATTATTGACCTTCCGGGGATCTATTCCCTGTCTCCTTATTCTCTGGAGGAGCTTATCTCCAGAAACTATCTCTTGGAAGAAAGACCCGAGGTGATCCTCAATATCATCGACGGGACCAACCTGGAACGGAACCTCTTTCTGACCACCCAGCTTCTGGATATGGGAATTCCTGTGGTGGCAGCGGTAAACATGATCGATGTGGTAGAGAAGACCGGGGATGTGATAGACCTGAGGGAGCTTGAAAAAATCCTGGGGTGTGAAGTCCTCGCTCTGTCCGCCTTAAAAGGTACGGGAGTTCGGGAAGTAGGGGAGGCTGCGGTCAGGGCCGCAGAAAAAAAGCAAGGACTTGTTGCGCCTTGCCGCTTTTCCGCTCCGGTGGAGAAAACCCTGGACCAGATCATCGCTTTTTTGGAGAATCAGGTCCCCCAGAGCCAGCAGCGGTTTTGTGCCCTCAAGATATTTGAGCGGGACCCCAAGTTTGCCGAAAAGGTGAGTCTTCCCGTTGCGGAACCCCTCATCAAAGGCGTGGAAGAAGTCCTGGGAGATGATGCGGAAACTATCATCACCGAGGAACGGTACCGGTATATCGCAGGGATCCTCCCCAAGGTACTCAAGAAGAAATCCCGGGAGCAACTGAGCCTTTCCGACAAGATCGACCAGGTAGTAACCAACCGCTTTGCTGCACTGCCGATCTTTGCGGCGGTGATCTTCCTCATCTATTTTGTCTCTATAACCACCGTGGGAACCTGGGTAACTGACTGGACCAATGACGGTCTTTTCGGCGATGGCTGGCACCTAATAGGGGGCGGCGCTTATGCGGAAGCGGTCGAAGCCTTTGAAGCGGGAGCAGCAGCAGAACCTGTGCCGGAAGACTTCGGCGTCTGGGTACCGGGGATCCCGGTGGTGGTAAGCGGCTGGCTTGAGGCTGCGGGGACCGCGGAGTGGCTGAACGGTCTCATTCTAGACGGGATCATCGGCGGTGTGGGCGCGGTCTTGGGCTTTGTGCCTCAGATGCTGGTGCTCTTCTTTTTTCTGGCCGCCCTAGAAGCTTGCGGTTACATGGCCCGAATCGCCTTTATCCTGGATCGGATATTCCGGCGTTTCGGTCTTTCGGGGCGGAGCTTTATCCCCATGCTGATAAGTACGGGTTGTGGCATCCCTGGGGTCATGGCATCCCGAACCATCGAGAGTGAACACGACCGCCGCATGACCGTGATGACCGCTACCTTCATGCCCTGTGGGGCAAAGCTCCCCATCATCGCCCTCATCTCCGGTGCGGTCTTGGGTGGGGTGTGGTGGGTTGCGCCCAGCGCGTACTTTCTCGGAATCTGCTCGGTTATCCTGTCCGGGATCATCCTCAAGAAAACCCGGCTCTTTGCGGGAGATATTTCCCCTTTTGTGATGGAGCTTCCCGCCTACCACCTTCCCACCATCACCAATGTTTTACGGAGTATGGGGGAACGGGCCTGGTCATTTATCAAGAAGGCGGGGACGGTGATCCTCATCTCCGCAGTGGGGATCTGGTTCCTTTCGAGTTTTGGCATTACCGATGAGGGTTTTGGTATAGTAGAAGACCTGAACGACGGGTTTTTGGCTAAGGTGTCGCAGACCATCGCCTGGATCTTCGCACCCCTAGGGTTCGGGACCTGGAGCGCTACGGTAGCGACCATCACCGGACTTGTGGCTAAGGAAAACGTGGTAGGTACCCTAGGGGTTCTCTATGGATACGCCGAAGTTGCTGAGGACGGGTCAGAAATCTGGGATACCTTTGCGGCTAACTTTACGGTGGTTTCCGCCTATGCCTTCCTCGCCTTCAACCTCTTATGCGCTCCCTGTTTTGCTGCTATCGGTGCGATCAAACGGGAGATGAACAACCCCCGATGGACCTGGTTTGCCCTGGGGTATCAGACTGCCTATGCGTATATCATCGCCCTCATCATCTACCAACTGGGGAACCTCCTTACCGGGGGCGGCTTTGGTATCGGTACGGTATTCGGTTTTGCGGCTCTGGGGCTGCTCATCTACCTCCTGGTGCGGAAACCATCTGAGGCGAAGTTTAAATCCCTTTCCGGCTCCCAAGGGGTTGCGGTGTAGGTTACCTTGGAGGGCTGCGGTGAAATCGGTGAAGGTAAAATAGACGTGTATAGTCAAGGAAACTGAATGATCCCCTTTATTTCGGAAAACCTTTCTACAATTATTGTCGGTGCAGTGGTCTTGGGACTTATAAGTTTTGCCCTGGTGCGGACCATTCTCAACTACCGTAAAGGCAAGTCTCCCTGCGGCTGCGGTTGTGATGACTGTTCCAAGACCCCTCATGGCTAAGAGCGTATCCGGGAATAAAGCCAGGATGAATCGGGAACAGATTTTCCCCAAACAACAACAGCCCAGAACTTCACCAGGGCCTGATAGTTCCCTGCTTGCTTCACCCAGGAATAACATTGGACTTGTTCAATAACCCGGTTGGTTATCGAACAAGTCTTGCAAAATGCTCTGCATTTTGCTGTTTTTTAAGCGGAAGTTGTTCAGAAACTGAGGTTTCTGAACAACTCTATT
>JAIRLU010000059.1 GCA_031259215.1 Treponema sp.
CCAATCCCCGTCCGTCAGGCAAAAAGAAAATGACCGGTCCCAAACGGCGGTTCGCCGCTTCCATCAATCCGGACTATATGTCGACCGTCATCTTCAATAAGTAAATGCAATAGCCCTGGGGATTTTCACCCCCCCGCCGGGGTAAGCCAAAGATGCTCTATAAGGATCTTGCACCCTAAGCCTATGAGGATGAGTCCCCCTACAACCTGCGCCCGCTGCTTAAATACCGCACCGATACGCCGCCCAAACTCGAATCCAACCAGACACACCCCTAGGGTAATACCCCCAATGAGCGCCGCAGGCCCCCAGATGTCTCGGTTGAGTACGCTGAAAGAAATACCCACTGCCAAAGCATCAATGCTGGTAGCCAGGGCCAGGGTGAGCAGGGTCCCCAACTTTCGTATATCCGTCCCCTCTTGAACCGTATCCGCTGGTGGAGCGTTGCGTACCGGTTTAGAAAAAAAACCTTCCTTCAGCATCTTAGCCCCAAGGAAGCCCAAAAGCCCGAAAGCTATCCAGTGATCATAGGCTTCGATATAAACCACCAAGGTTTTCCCCAGAAACCATCCGGCCACAGGCATGATGAACTGAAATAACCCAAAGCAGCAGGAGGCCCGCACTATATGGAAGGGCTTTAAGCCCGGCATCGAGATACCGGAACTAACCGAAACCGCAAAGGCATCCATGGAAAGGCTCAAGCCGACGAGCACGATAGAGAACCCCATCAACACCTGCCAGAATCCATGAGCTTATACAAAAACATATCCATTAAAAGGCTTTCAAGCCCCATACCCCCAGAACGGACGAGCATATCATACTCTCCAATCAAGGAGAGGCAGGTATCCACGCCCCACAGATCGTATCTTCGGCTTGCCCGCTCATAATCCTTACGGACTTTGGCTGAGGCAAGTCCGAGTTTCTTAAATTCAAATTCGCTGACTTTCCCAGATGCAACCAGGCTCAGGTAATCCCGGAGCTTCCTGAAACACCAGGCAAGACCTGCCAAAAGCGCCACCGGCGATTCCTGAGCTCCTAAGAGGGTATGGAGGGATTCAAGACTCTTGGCAAAATCCCCAGTACTGATACGGGAAAACAGCGTAAAGGCGGATTCTTCCCGGGTATGGGAAAGCCATTTTTCCACTGCCTCACCGGAGATCCCTTCTTTACCGAGAAATAACATGAGCCTTGAACATTCCCGGCGGAGCGCGTCCGTATTATTCTCCACTAACTCCAAGATTGCCTCTACGCCGTCTTCGCTGATCTTGAAGCCTTTCCGCCTGAAAAAAGAGACCACCCATTCCTGTTTCCGGTTTTCAAAGAGTTCCCAGAAAACACGCTTGTTTCCCGAAGGAACCGCGGTTTCCACTATTTTGGCTAGGCTCGTGGTTTCAGATACGAGGATGAGGGTCGTATGCTCCTGAGGGGCTTTCATATACGCGGCAAGAATCTCCAGCTCCTCCTTTTTTTTCAGGACTTCGGCATTTTTAATAAACATAAGCCGCTGCTCGGCAAACAGGGAACCGGTCCGTAATACCGCCACCATGTCTTGTACCGGTGTTTCTCCTGCATAAAAGGAAGTTTCTTCCGGTGCAGTTCCAGAAGAAACCCGTAAGCCCTGGCGAATTTCGTTGATCGCCTCGTGCTTTTCGCCGATTTCCGGCCCTAAAAAAAGAAGGCACTTACCCATAGCGCATCAATAGGAACGAATGATGGTAAGCACCCGGCCAAAGAGCCGCAGGTCCTGATCTCCCGTACAATAGGTCGGGGTATAGTGAGGATTCTCTCCCTTTTCTACAGCCCTAATAGGCCGTCCTGCCGTAACTACCCCGAGTAGGGGAATCTTCACCGCGTCCAGAGAACAACAGGTTTCCCTCTTAGAAACGAGCCTATCTTGAGTAATGCTATTCATGGTTCGCGAACGCCGGGGTTCCTGTTTATGGGTCTGGAGATACTCCCCGATAAAATGTAATACTTCCCCTTGCCGCTGGGTAGGCCCTTTCATCGTTCCGTCCTTATGTGGTATTTGCGTAATTTAGCATGCAGGTTGCTGGGATAAATCCCTATGGCTTCCGCAGTACGGGATATGATACCTCCATGTTGGGAAAGTTGGAATTCCAAATACCCCTTTTCAAAGGATTCTTTTGCCTCATTGTACTTCAACTGCATGATAGCTGAAACATCAGGAACGTGGGGAAGCGGCGCGGCAGGTGAAAAAGGGGAAACCACTTCTGGAACCGATTGATTCCGGGGAAAGGCAGTCCAGGATCCGGGATTTTGCTGTAAAAGGGCAAGAATCGTCTCTTCCCCGATGATCCCCCCGGTATGCATCACCAGGATACGTTCAGCGAGATTCTGCAGTTCCCGAACATTTCCCGGCCACTGGTAGGATTGGAGTAATTGTAAAGCCCCCACATCCAGGTCAAAGGGTTCTAAAGCGTAAGATTCCCTCCCCAGCTCATGCAAAAAATGAAACAAGAGCAGGGATATGTCTTCAGGCCGCTCCCGGAGGGGGGGTACATAAATCGGCAGTACATTAAGCCTAAAAAACAAATCCTGCCTGAAACGGCCTGCCGCACATTCCTGTTCCAGGTCTTTGTTAGTGGCTGCCACGATACGGACATCCACCTCTAATGTTTTTTCTCCTCCAACCCGCTCGATCTTCTGTTCTTGAATCACCCGGAGTACCTTGGCCTGGGCACTGAGGGACATATCCCCGATCTCATCTAAAAATAAGGTTCCTCCGCTTGCCAATTCAAAGCGGCCCTTACGGCTTGAAACTGCATCGGTAAAAGCCCCCTTTTCATGGCCAAAGAGTTCGCTTTCAATGAGGGTATCTGGAATCGCCGCGCAGTTCAGGGCCAGGAAGGCCTTTTGGGATCGGGCAGAGCCTCGATGAATGGCCCGGGCCACCAGCTCTTTTCCGGTACCGTTCTCTCCGCAGATGAGGATCCGGGCATCGCTTGCCGCGGCTTGTTGGATCCGTGCCCGAAGCAGCTCAGTTTCCCGGCTTTGACCGATTATTGCATCTTCTTTGGAGGGGATGTTTTTTTTCAAGTCCCGGTTTTCTTGTCGCAGCTTCTGTACCATAAGGGCGTTCCGGCATACCGTAAGCACCTTGTCCAAGGAAAGGGGCTTTTCCAAAAAATCAAAGGCCCCTAATTTTACCGCCCGGACCGCCATATCCACATTGGCATGACCGGAAATTACCACCACTTCGATCTCCGGCCAGCCGCTACGGATCTTTTCGAGGGCTTCCATACCGCCCATGCGAGGAAGGAGGACATCCAACAAGACTAGGTCAATGGGTTCCCGGCTTATACATTCCAATCCCTGGACCGCATCTGCTAAGGCATGTACCCGATACCGTTCATCTTCTAAGATCGAGGCTAAGGTACTCCGGATCCCTGGTTCATCATCAATAATAAGGATAGTGGTCATGATGCCCCTTGCTCCTTATTGGGCAGGGTTTCCGCCTGTGTTTCAGCCACCGGGAGGTCCACAAAAAAGGTCGTTCCCCTACCTACTGCAGAATTAAACCAAATACTTCCCCCGTGATCATGCACGATCCGTTCTACAATGGGAAGTCCCAGGCCTGTTCCGGTTGCTTTAGTCGTAAAATAGGGGGTAAAAATCTGCAAACCCTCCTCTGGGGTAATACCCTTTCCCGTATCCATGATGCTCAGTCTACAATAACGGCTCTCCCATTTTTTGACAAGATCCGTCCGGATTTCCAGGGTTCCCTGATAATCCATAGCATCAATGCCGTTGTTGATAAGATTGGTCAGGACCTGAGCCAGGCGGCGACGGTCAATGGTTACCTGGATATCCCAGGCAGTATGGGTACTGTTGAACTGCACCCCCAAATAGGATACCCGATAGGGGATGAGGATCTCTTCCACTATATCCCGGAGCGGACTTGAAGTACGAGAAGGTTCCAAAGGGCGAGAAAAGGTTCTGAATTCGGTAAGCAAGGTGGAGAGGCCTTCCACCTCCTGTAAAATACCCAGCATAGACGTTTCAAGGATTTCCCCAACCCTTTTTGGATCGTTACGCCAGCGCCGGAGTACCCGTTCCGCAGAAAGCTTGATAGGGGTGAGGGGGTTTTTTATCTCATGGGCAAGCTGTTCAGCCATACGCTGCCAGAGGGATATTTTTTCCGCCTTGACCTGGGAGGCTTGGGATCGTTTCAAGTCTCGGACCATCGTATTAAAAGAGCGAATCAACAGTCCCAGCTCATCTTTTCGGCGGGCTAAAATGTGGATGGAAAAATCTCCCTCTGCCACTCGCCGAGTCGCCTCGGTGAGTTCCACAATGGGCTGGGTGACCCGCCTCGTGAAGGATATGGCAATGATGAGGGTCATCAAAATGATAGGGAAGAAAAAAACCACAAAATAAAAGATCAAGAGTAGCGGTATCTGGATCTGGATAGAATTGATGAATTCAAACCGGGCTTTCTCGTTTTCTATGATGGTGATAGCTTGGTCAAAACCGGTTCCCAGATGATAACTGAGGACCCGGGCTACCCGTTTCTGGGGATACACCATATACCGGATAATGTCCGTATCCCGGGGTATTTCCCGCGGGATAAATCCCTGCTGCTGGGCCGGCAGTACACTGAGTTCCTGAGCGGCTTCTCCCAGAAAGCCCAAGGTTTTCCAGGTCCCATCTTCCTGTAAGGCAAAATCTTGAATCCCCATGATTCCTTCGGACGCAAGTTCCCCGGGAACTTGTTTCCTAGGGAGATCAGGGGAGGCTTCCCCATCTACTGCGCCTTGAGCGGCCATAAGGGCATCAAAATCCTGGTTCTTGAGCAGGTTTTCCATTTTTTGTACATGCAAAGAATAAGTTTCCAGGGCGAATTCCTGAGCCGCCTTCATAGCCGCATCCACATCTATGGTCTTCCAGAACCGTGCTAATTCCAGAGCAGTCTGGCTGCTTATAGCAATAGCCGGAAGGGAGGCAAAGATGACAATCAAGATGAAATAGGCCAACAACCGGATATGGAACCGGCTTCCCAACTGCCGGGTAATAAGCTCCCTGAATAAACTCAACAAGGAAGCTCCCAGAAATACCACTAAAACCGCAGGAATAGTAAAAAATACGCCCAGATCCAAGATGTCCGGTACTGTACCACCCTGTAAGATTTCAGGAAAAACGGTGCGCCAAAATAGGATCGTTATAATACTCAAAAGCAGATAGATAAGTATCAAGCCTTTGATGTCAATCAGCGCATATTTTGGATGGATGCGGACCGTTTTCATCGGATTAGCTCCTGAGGTAGGGACTACTCCTCTTCAAATTTCGATTCAAAAAGCTCAACTATGACTTCCATGGCTTGATCTTCATCTTTCCCCTCGGTAATAACCTTTATGGTAGACCCATACGCTGCCCCTAAGGTAATGACCCCCATGATGGACTTTGCCTTGATCCGGTTCTTGTCTTTTTCAAGATAAATAGTACAGGTAAAATCTTTTATGGCCTGTACCAACATTGCCGCGGGCCGGGCATGAATTCCTGCCCGATTCGATACGGTTAGTATTTTTTCTACCATCACCTCATTCCTATGCTTATATGGTTTACAGTATAGTACTACAGGGGTTTACCTTTTGTATATCACCTGTTCCGGGCGCTTCATATCACGTCTTCGGTTCCAAAATAGACCGAACGGGCAGGATCACTTTCGATCCATTTCAGGATGTTCTGGTTGAATTCCCGGGCTGCATTATAGCCCATCATCTTGAGCCGTTCATTCATAGCCGCGGTTTCTACAATAATGGGGATATTGCGGCCTGGTTTAACCGGAATTTCCAGTTTAGGAATAGGGACCCCCAAAAATTCGATATACTTGTCATCCGTGCCCAGACGGTCGTAATTTTTTCGTGAATCCCATTCCTCCAGCATCACTACCAATTGGATCTCCTTCCGCTCTCGAATAGCCCCCACTCCAAAGAGATGGGTTATATTGATGATCCCTAAGCCGCGGATTTCCATGTGGTGTCCCACAATCTTATTAGCCCCTGCGCCGATGAGGATGTTCCCATTGACACAGTGCATATCCACCACATCATCTGCTACCAGCCGGTGTCCATGTTTAATAAGCTCTAAGGCGGTCTCGCTTTTTCCCACCCCTGAATCTCCTAAAAGGAGGATCCCCAGGCCGTATACCTCTACTAAGACGCCATGCACACTCTGGCGAGGGGCAAAAATATCGGAAAGGACCCGCATGAGCCGGGTATGAAATTCGGTGGTACTCAAATCCGTCTGGAGTATCGGACATTGGGCTTGCTCGGCCGCATCAAGAAAGTTCAGATCCGGCATGAGATTATGAGAAAAAATACAACAAGGAATAGGATAGGAGAACATGTGCTTAATGGTTTCCATCTCTCCTGCGGTAGACAGTTTCTTGAGGTACGATACCTCACCCCTGCCGAACAACTGAATCCGTTCATAGGCAAAGGAATCATAGAACCCCGAAAGGGCAAGCCCCGGCCGGTTCAAGTCCGAGATGCGGATCTTTCGGCTTAAACCTTTCCTGCCTCCCAAACAATGGAGGTTGAGGGAATTATGTTCCTTTAATTTAATATCGAGCAGGTCTAATACGGTAAAATCTTCTGCCATATAGTAATCATAACTTAAACCGCGGGGGTCTGCAATGTAAGCGCCTCAGGCGCCAGGATAAACCCATAGAAATTCGTATTTCTTTATACCATACCGAATGCGCTCACGTGATGAGAACCAATTCCTGTTTATTACTTCATTACACTGTAAAGAATAGGGTTGTTCGAGAACCGACCGGGTTCTCGAACAAGTCCAATGCGCAACTCCTCTGCGTTTATCCTGCTCAGGGGCTGGGTCGTTCTTGCAGAAGGCCGTGCCTGGGTAAGCGGGGGAGGTTTTAAGAAAAATCCAGAGAACCTAGATCCCCACACCCGAGGATTCGGCTGCTTGCTATACTGTCCATCAGGGTATAGAGTAACCATACCATGCTCAAGGAGGGGTGATTGATGGTCCAGATGCCCGAACCCACCAAGGAACGGCTCCTTCATCTGATGAGGATCCTGGAAAAAAGTGAGGTTCCAGCGGTAACCTCAAGTCACATTGAAGGACTTACTGGTTGGTCTAGTTATACCATACGAAAAGATATTGCCTGGCTCGGAGGTGATTATGGAAGCTGCAACGGGTACCATCCTTCGGTTCTTGTACCGGCCATAAAAAGAGCCCTTGGACTGGACCGGGACCGAAGGTTTTGCGTGGTAGGGCTTGGACGACTCGGCTCGGCATATCTCAACCTGGAGGCTTCGGCATGGGAGGAATTCACGCTGATCGCGGGATTCGATACCAATGTAAACCGAGTAGAAATTCTGAAATCTCCGGTACCCCTCTATCCTGCGTATAAAATGGCCGAAATTATAAGCCGTTTTGAAATAGAAATGGCCCTGCTCTGTGTTCCTGAAACCGCTGCCCAGGGCACAGCGGAAAAACTGGTAGCCGCAGGTATCCGGGGTATCCTCAACTTTGCCCCATTGGTATTGACGGTTCCATCGGAGATCCCGGTACGGAATGTGTATGTGGTGGATGCCTTACGGTCCCTTTCGATACAGGTGAAAGCTCACGTTGAGCAATCGTAAGCGCGTACTGCCCTATCATGCTTTTGGATCATTCCTTTTTTTTCCTAAATGGGCGGCCTTAGAGAAGAGGTTCCTCATATAGTCCGCTTCCCGGATGGAAAGTCCTGCCCGGGCGAAAACATCTCGGAAAAATCGCTCCTGTTCTTCCCGGCCTGGCTGTTTATAGAAACCTAGGGATTCCAGGGAATCCGTTACCGAACGGACCACGCGCTCGAGTCCGGCCTGGTCTAGGGGTACCCACATCCCTTCCACTGCGGTTACCGGACCCAGCGTACGGAACAGGGTATAGGCGTAGATCTGGACCGCATGGGAAAGATTGAGTGAAGGAAAGGCGGCATCTGCAGGAATATGGGAAGCCAGATTACAAAAGGCCAGTTCTTCGGCATCAAGACCGGTCCGTTCATTACCAAACACCAGCGCGGTTTTCCCCGGCTGATCCCGGAGGTACTCCCCTAAGGCTTCAGGGCTGAGGCTTACCGACTTCCGGCGCTGTCCCCGCCGCCGGGTGATTCCCACTACCAGGGAACAGTCTGTTGCCGCGTGGGGAAGGGCGGTAAAGAACTGAGCGGTTTCCCATAGTTCCCCCGCATGAACTGCCCGGGTATGGATTACCGCTGGATCCAGACGGCCCGGACTCACGATACGAAGCTGGGAAAAGCCCATGTTTTTCATGGCCCTGCATACGGCCCCGACATTCCCGGCTTCTTGGGGTCGAGAAAGAATGATCACCATATCATGCAGCAGCATGATGTATAATACCCTCTCGACAAAAGGTGGACAACTGAGTATGCTAGATACATAGGTGATGGATACTAATGGCGGGGACAGGGATAGAAGGAAGGGTCATGTCAAACAATGAAATTATTCAGGGATTTGATGATGAACAAGAGACCAGTCTCGTTATTGAACAAGAGACCAGTCTCGCTATCAAGCTCACCCGTATTGATACCTTGAAAGGGGGGCTTCTGGTATACCTCATGGGGTATCTGGATACCTATAATACGGATTATTTTCAGAAACGGGTGATAAAAGGTATTGAAGCCGGTTATACTAAGTTAATCTTCCAGTGCGGTGAACTCACGTATCTTTCATCGACTGGTATCGGTTCTTTTTCCAGGATTCTGAAATTGGTACAATCCCAAGGGGGTAATATCGTGTTTTGTGACCTGCAGCCAAAGGTATACGAGATTTTCCAACTCCTCGGGTTCACCGAAGTTTTTATTATCAAGAATACCCTGGATGCATCCCTGGATGTCTTCCGCAACCGCGGATTGGAGGAATCGAATCGGCGATATCCCATGAGCGTTACCTGTCCAGTTTGTGCACGTCCTTTACAGGCGGTACATCCAGGACGTTTCCATTGTGTGGCCTGTAAGACCATACTTGCCATTGATAAGCAAGGGCAGGTATTCTTAGGATGATAGTTTCTTTAACAAGGATGATCTATGGCAGTCAATAAAATAGAACAGTATCTCATTGACCTTATGGTTACGTATAAAGAAGTAGCGGATAATCTGTGGTTGCTTGATGATGAGGAGTATGGTATGGAAGGGGTGGTCATCATGTATGCGGAGCCCTTGGTTATTTTCAGGGTCCTCGTAATGGAGGTTCCCCAGGATCATCGACTTGAGCTGTTTACCAAACTGCTTGAACTCAATGCCAGTGATGTGGTCCACGGGGCGTATGCCTTGGAAAAGGATACGGTTATTTTAATCGATACCTTGGAATATGCTACTATGGATTACGAGGAATTCAGGGCAACCTTGGATGCCTTCAGCCTCGCCTTAACCCAGCATTATCCGATACTTTCGCCCTATAGAGCAGTACATGCTTAAACATAGGATATAATTTAGCGCCATCAGGAGGAAGTCAGCACCATGGGAATTTTTTCAAGGCTTAAAACCCTCGTTTCATCGAATGTCAATGATATGATCAGTAAGGCTGAAAAGCCGGAAAAGATGCTCAATCAACTGCTCATAGATATGAGTGAGCAGCTTATCGAATCAAAGAAGGCGGTGGCCCAGGCCATAGCGGATGAGAAGAAGCTTGAACGGGAAGCCCAGAACCAGCAGGCCCTCGCCCAGGATTGGGAGCGGAAGGCCATGCTCGCGGTACAGGCCGGAAAGGATGATTTAGCAAAAGAGGCCTTGCTCCGTAAGCAGGAGCATGATAAGGCCTATGCAGAATATAAAAAGCAATGGGATGCCCAACATGCGTCGGTGGAAAAACTCAAAGAATCCCTGCGGGAACTGCAAAACAAAATTGAAGAGGCCCAACGCAAGAAGAATTTACTCATCGCCCGGGCAAAACGGGCTGAGGCCCAGCAGAAAATACAGAGCACCATGTCGAGCCTATCGGGCAATAGAACCGCCTTTGATGCCTTTGATCGTATGGCCGCGAAGGTGGACCAGATGGAAGCCCAAGCCGAGGCTGCGGTGGAGTTGGATGACTATACTGCTAACACCAGTTTAGATAAGCGCTTTGCTGAATTGGAGGACGCTAGTCAATCTACCGATGCGATGCTCTTAGAATTAAAAGAAAAGATGAAAGCCTTACCAGATAAATCCTAAGCAAGGGGTCTGGGAAGTATCCGCAGGGACCCTGAAACCTCCTCTCCCCCTTGACCTAAGGTTTACTTTATCAGGTACAGTATGCTTCATACATGCGTAAGGAGTATGCTGGATGAGAACCATTACTGTAGGACCATCAGGATTGCAGGTACCGGTCATTGTGGTCGGGTGTATGCGAATCAACAAATTAACCAAGCGCGAGGCAGAAGGGTTTGTCAAATCTGCCGTGGATATGGGAGCTTGTTTTTTTGATCATGCAGATATTTACGGAGCCGGTAACTGCGAACGTTTCTTCGCCGAGGTCATTGATATGAACCCGAAGATCCGGGAAACTATACAGCTCCAATCCAAGTGCGGCATCAGACCAGGAATAGGTTTTGATTTTTCCAAAGCCCATGTGCTCCGTTCTGTAGAGGCAAGTTTGAAACGGCTCAAGACCGATTACCTGGATGTCCTGTTACTGCATCGCCCTGACGCCTTAATGGAGCCAGAGGAAGTAGCCGAGGCTTTCGGCATACTCCAAAGCAGCGGCAAGGTCCGTCATTTCGGAGTATCCAATCAGAACCCGCTGCAAATACAGTTGCTGCAAAAATATGTCAAGCAGCCTATCATTATCAATCAGTTGCAACTCAGTATTACCAACGCGACCATGATATCCCAGGGTCTTCATGTGAATATGCCGGACGATGCGGCGATCAACCGGGATGGTTCGGTGCTTGATTTTTGCCGTCTTAAGGACATCACCATCCAAACCTGGTCTCCCTTTCAGTACGGTTTATTCAAGGGGGTGTTTTTAGGGAACCCCCAATTTCTCACGCTCAACACGAAGATCGAGGAGATCGCCCAAAAATATGGGGTATCCAATACCACCATTGCTTTGGCCTGGATACTTAGGCACCCTGCTCAAATGCAGCCGATAACCGGTACCATGAAGGTGGAACGCCTCAAGGACTGCGTGAAGGCCACGGAAATTACCCTTTCCCGAGAAGAATGGTACGAATTATATCTGGCTGCAGGAAACATCCTGCCGTAAACGCTGATAATCCCTCAGAAACCTAAAGAAGCAAAGGAGTACAGAAAAGTATGCTGGGACCTGTAGTGAATGGACTTACGATTGTGGTATGCGCTCTAGCAGGTTGTTTTATCATTCGGGGCATCCCGGAACGGTTTGAGGAGCTCATCAAAAAGGCCATCGGTCTTTCGATCGTCTATATGGGGATTAAGGGGGCCTTAGACAACCAACGGGTCCTCCTCCTCGTCATGAGTATGGTCAGTGGATCCCTCATCGGAGAATGTATCAACCTGGATAGGCGGATGAACCAGTTTGGGACGTGGGCAGAAGTCCGGCTCGGCATGAAGGGAGGGGCCTTTTCCAAGGGTTTTGTGTCCGCCAGTATCCTGTTTTGTACCGGGTCCATGGCCATTGTCGGTTCCATGCAGAGCGGGCTTCTCGGTAATCATGAGACTCTTTTTGCCAAGTCTATCTTGGACGGTTCCATTTCGCTGATCTTCGGCGCCTCTATGGGTATGGGAGTGGTTTTTTCCGCCCTGCCGGTCTTTATATACCAGGGAAGCATAAGCCTGGCTGCCAGCGCCATAAAGGATTACCTCAGCCCTGACATTATCCGGGAGATGTCTGCAGTAGGGAGTCTTCTGATAGCAGCCATAGGGTATAACTTCCTGGGGGTTAAAGAAATCAAAGTAGCCAATCTCATCCCGGCTATTTTCATCCCCTGGCTCTATATGGGGATAGTGGGATAAAGGGGCTGAGCCTCCCGTATGTTCCCCTGCCTGCAGAGAAAACCATACCCTTCTCGTACTGAACCTCTGGGAGGATGCGACACCCCAGGGAGCCAGTGCCCTTTCTGCACTATTTGATAAGGGTTCGAGGATTTATCGTAATCCCATTCTTATACACCGTAAAATGTAAGTGCGGGCCGGTGCTGAGACCGGTACTTCCTGCATCGCCGATATGCTCACCGGTTCCTACATAGTCACCGGATTTAGTCCGAATCACGCTCATGTGAGCATACAGGGTTCGGTACCCTGCATGGTGGGAGATCACCACAAAGTTTCCGAAGGATTTATCAAAGCCCACCGAGGTAACCCGTCCGGCCATGGCTGCCCGTATGGGAGTACCCATAGGAACCCCTATATCAATACCGGAATGAAACTGTCGAATACCGGTAAAAGGACTCGACCGATACCCGTAATGAGAGGTGATGAAGCCTCGTACAGGCCATATAAAGAGGTCCCCGTTGATCTCCTGGAGATCAAGCATCTCAAGCCGGGCTCCGGGAATGAAGAGGGTAGTATTAACCATAAGGCTATCAGAAAACAGCTCATTCACCGTTTGAAGGGCCTGAACCGGGATCTTAAATTTGGTAGCGATGGATTCCACGGTGTCCTGTTTTTTAACCGGGTAAAGGATTCCATCTTGATTAGGCACCCGCAAAACCTGGTTTATTTGGAGGAGCCGGGTATTGGTAATCCCATTTACCGATATGAGGGTATCCTGATTCAATCCGAAACTCTGCGCCAAGTTACTGATAATATCCCCTGGCTGTACTGTATACGAAGTGTAAAGGAGTAATTTAGGTTTAGAATATTCCGCAGGTTCAGGTATGCCGGAAATGAAGGCGTCCTTTTCCAGGGACGCGGTTTTAATGTCTATGCCCAGGAGACCTACTTCAAAATAGGGCATTCCTCCCATGCCTGTTTCCGGTTCAAAGAAGGATTCGCCGATTTCAGCGGTTTCTCGTTTTTGTACCACCCTGACGAGGGAAGCAAACCCGTCGGGCATCATATAATACACCAAGCCTGCCACCACGGCACATCTCAGCACAGCCTGATACCACCGAACCCTATGCTGAGGAGGAACCTGAGAGCGCCTCGGAGAAACCCGCTGAGCAGGCGTAGGCCTTGCGGCTTTATGCGAATAGGGAGACCGAAATAAAGAAGTATGAACACGGGGGGCAGGAGTAGAGGTATGAACAAACCTATGTATCCACGTATATTGTACTGTTTCATACAGACAAACTATCTGTTTTATGATTATACCCGCAAACGACAGTACATCAACAACCACTTCACGTTTCATTACGTATCCTTTGTATATTATGAGCCTTTTGCAAAACACCCTTGCACGGTAACCGGCATTTTGAAAAAGGCGCCTATATGCTATCTTCGTTTCATACCCTATCCCATATACTTTAAGGGACCGGCTCTCCTTGTTTAGTCCCTAAAAGAACCGGTTATCCCTCATATCCGCAGTCTGTGCCTAAACTTCCCGCGCTAAGGTTACTTCTGGCTCTAGGCTCCTCCAATAGGGTACTCCAGGACCTGTATAATCCTGTTCTCGGCTCAAGGGCAGCATGTCCAGCCAATCCCCCTCAAGTCTTTCGATCCCATCGGTAAAACAAGCCACCGGAACACCCACTTGCTCAAGTACCCCTTGGGAGACATAGAGAGGACACTTGCTACGAACCGCTAAGGCAACCGCATCAGCCGGTCGGCTATGCACACTGAGGATGGTATTCCCCGTTCCTTCCTTCTCCGGATCACTTACTATTCCAGAAAAAAACAATTTTGTATAAAAGATATTATTTTTAATAGCATATACCTCTACCTGCAATAAGACAAGCCCCATCTGGTGTACCAGTTCCAACACCAGATCATGCATACTAAGGCGCTTAAGTACCGGGGCATCGTAGCCCTTGACTATGGATTGGACCTCATCGAGACTGGCAAAGAAGGGGATCACCAGATCCCCATCCATGAGTTTGAGTACTACGAGTCCCCCTTGAGCCTTTCGGGTAATCATCCATACCGTTACTTCCCTTTTTTTATGCATACCTAAGCCTCCTTATCATTGAACGAGGTTCCGCCGATAAAATCTAAAAGCCCCCCCAACAGGGCCGCTGATCCCTGAGCTGCACCGGGAATATGAGAAAAAACCTCCCGGGCTTCTCTTATAAGGGAGCGTCCCCGCTCTGCTGCTTCTATGAGAACTCCACTAGCGGTCAATGCTCCGATAAGATCTGCTACTTCCGAGACACTGCTTCCGCCCTGCCGAGCAGCAGAAAAACAACGGCTCACCCATTCCTGATGATCTACATGACGGTACAGGTATAATAAGACCGGAAGGCTCTTTTTCCCCTCAACCACATCATCCCCTCGCTTTTTACCGGGATTTCCTGTGGTCAGGTTTTTAACATCATCAAGAATTTGAAACCCCACTCCCACATTTTCGGCAGCCTTTCCCAAGGCGTTAAATAAAAAAGTCTCATGCTCAGGTACGGTATCCGCGGGCAAGGCCGCGAGGACCCCCAGAACCGCAGCAAGCCGGGCCAGGGATCCGGTCTTTAACCGGCACATACGGTCATAGGCCTCGAGGCTGGGAAGAGAAGAAAAATCCCGGTGCCAGTGTATGTCCATGGCTTGACCCAGGTGGAGGCGCCGCATAGAGGCGCCCCAGAACTCAAAAACCTGGTTCTTCCGTTCTGCCGAAACATTCCACGGACTGATACAGGCTAGGGCCAGGAAGTACAAGAAAGCCCCTGTATTGATGGCTGTATCGGTTCCATAGCGTATATGGATAGCAGGCTCCCCTCGGCGTTCATCGGCATTGTCTTCGATATCATCATGGATGAGACTTGCCGTATGGGGAAATTCCACGAGAGGCGTCAAGGGCAAGGCCCGATCTCCCCCTCCCAAGACCTCACAGACCAGGGTCATAAGCAGCGGTCTCCACCGTTTACCTCCCCGATGAAAGAGGTCCCACCCAGGCTGGGTCAGGACCGTTACCAATTCCGACGGAAGCGCCCCTTCACCACACCCAAAGATCTGGGTCATCCAGGGGTACGCTGCTCCGGCAGGATCAAGATGTTCCGGCAGCCATGCTTGCAAGACCGCTTCTATCTTTTCGAGTCTTTGAGTATACTCTCGATCCATATACTTCTTCTCCATAGGTCTAAAGGGTGAAGGTATCTTACACGAAGTATATAGCTAAAGGCAAGCATGTCATTATATGAAAAACCGGACCATTGGTCCATAAAAGCCAAAAAAGAAGGGTATCCCGCTCGCTCGGTGTATAAGTTACAAGAAATGGATGAAAAGTTCGGCCTTTTCTCTTGTTCCTCCCAAGGTGTAGCAAAATCCGGGTTCTTTAAGGTCTTGGATTTGGGGGCTGCTCCGGGAAGTTGGAGCCTTTATGCCCTCCGGCAATGGGGCCAGAGGATTTTCATCCTGGGAGTGGATCCTTCCCCCCTTTCCCAGAACTACGATGCGGGGTTCTTTGGAGGGGATCACTACGGTTTTTTGCAAGGAGATATGACCACGGGAGAAATCCGGGATGCCATCTTGGCGCAAGGCCCCTTTCATCTGGTGATGAGTGACGCCGCGCCAGGGACCACCGGGAACCCGGGGATAGATACCCTGCGGTCCCTGGCCTTAGCTGAAGCAGCCTTGGAATACGCTGACCAAACCTTGCTTCAGGGGGGTAATTTCGTGGTGAAGGTGTTCCAAGGGGGGGATTCCCCCAGACTGCTCCAGGGTATTCGGGAACGATTCAAAACAGGAAGAAGTTTTAAACCCGCGGCCTGTCGTAGAACCTCTTTTGAAACCTATTATCTAGGATTGGATAAAAAACAATCCCTCCCCGTACCGTTCCCGCCATAGAATAATGGGGGCATTTGATTTTTATGGTGGTGCGTATCATTTCAGAGAAAACAAGCTCCCCCTCTCTTGGGAGTGCTTCATGAGGAACGGGGAACGCGCAATTTTCTCATCTCAAAATAAATCATCCCTCCGGTCAATACAAATGAAAATCCATCCGCCACCGGTGCGGAAGCAATCACCCCTGAAAGCCCCCAAAGCATCCCGAAGAGGAGCATACAGGGAATCAGCACAATACATTGCCTGAGCATGGAAAGGAGAATGGCAATTTTCGGCCGCCCGGTAACCACAAACACATTAGCAGACACAATCTGGAAACCGTTCAGCGGGAGTAAGAGCAAAGCTATCCGCATTGCCCAGGGGGTAAAGTACAGCAACTCAGGGCTCCCCGCTGGGGCAAAGAGCCTGACCAGCCCGTGGGGAACCAGTTGGACCAAGAGAAACCCTGCGATACAGATCGCCGTAGCCGTGGCAATGGCCCGCAGATATGCGCTCCGCACGCGGTTAAACCGTTTTGCCCCGTAATTATACCCAAGTATGGGCTGCAGTCCTTGGTTGATGCCGAATATGGGCATCAAGATAAACAGGGAAATGGACATAACGATATTCATCCCTGACAGGGCTACATCCCCTCCGTTGGAGACCCCAAGCGCAGCGGTACCATACCAGCCCATGCTGATATTGTAGAGTAATTGGACCCCGGACATGACAAATTGCAGCAAAAACTGAGATGATCCAAAGGCGAGGATCTCCCGGATGATCCCTAAGGCAGGCTTAAACGTTTTCAGCCTCAGCCTAATAACCGCTTTCTTACTCATATTGAAGGACAATATCCATAGGGTAGCGGCGCATTGGGATATAATCGTCGCCCAGGCCGCTCCTTCCACACCCCAATGAAAGATAAAAATAAAGAGGGGATCCAAGAGTATATTTAACCCCGCGCCGATGAACATACTGAGCATGGTTATCCGAGGGAAACCTTGGGCCCGGGTGCAATGGGAAAAGCCGAAACTCAGCATCCCGAATACCGACCCAAACAGGATAATCCGGTAATAACTGCGGGCATAGTCCAGAGCAACGCTTCCCTTTTGCGCGCCCAGCAGGGAGAGTATGGGATCAATCAAGATAAGTCCCGTACTCATAATGGCCAACCCTGTGATGGTTAAGAGCCAAAAACAGTGGTTCAAGGCATTCTCCGCTTCTTCCCGGCGCTGCTGGCCGAGGCGCATGGAAATCATGTTGGCGGATCCCATCCCGAAAAGCATGGAAAAGGCCATGGTTATGGTCATCAAAGGGAGGACCAAGGCAAGCCCGCCGAGGGCAGTTTCATTTACCCCCCGGCCCACGAAGATACGGTCCACCACATTGTAGAGGGCATTTACCAGCATTCCTATAATGGCCGGTACTGAGAACTGTACCAGTAACTTACCTACCGGCTCCGTACCAAGCCGGTCAGCAGCATTGATAGGGGGGCGGTCCGGGGAAACAGGAGTATTCAGGTGTAGATTAGACAAATTAGCTGTTTTCCTTTATGAGCGTAATGGAGGCTATTTCAAAATATCCCATAATGAAACAGCCTCAGCGACGTATAATCGGCTTGTATCCCGGTCAGTTTCAAACGTGCAGGCTTCATCGGCTTTTTTCAAAGGGAAACGGCGGGTTACCAGGTCTTCGGGAGGTACCTTCCAGCGAACCGGTTCTGCCATCAGGTTCTCCATGAACCAGATACGGGTAACCCCAGTTTTGTATATACGTTAATACGATGCCCCCTTGAGTTCCGGCTGATCCGCCTTACCCCTTCACTGCGCCGGCCATCATACCTTTAACCAGTTTGTCTTGCCCAAAGATATACAGCAAGATAATAGGCAAGGAAGAAAGAATAAGCAAGGCCATGATAACAGGAATGTTCATGGTATACTGCCCCTGATATTCCCAAACCGCCAAAGGCAAGGTACGGCTCGGCTGAGATTGGGTCAGGACCATGACAAAACTAAACTCGTTCCAGATAATAACCCCATTGTAAATGGCCAGGGTGGCAAGCCCGGACTTGGACAAGGGGAAGATAACGTTGAAAAAGGTACGGAATTTGCCGCAACCGTCAATATCCGCGGCCTCCTCCAGTTCACGGGATATGCCCTGCATGAACACGGTCAGCACAAAAATGGAAAGGGGCAGGTTGAATGCGATATTCGGTCCTATGAGCGCCCAAATGGTATCATAGAGGTTAAGCCTAATCGACATGGTAAATACCGGAATCAAGGTGATATGGATAGGCACCGACATGGCCGCCACGATAATACCGAAAATAGGGCGATTCAGCTTAAACTGCATACGGGAAATCGGATAGGCCGCACAAGCAGCGATAAACAGCAACAGGGTAAGGGAAACTGCCAATACCACAACACTGTTAAATAAATAATTATAAAACCCCCCCTCGATAACCTTAGCGTAATTTTGAAGGCTGAACACCTTAGGCAGCTTAAAAAGGCTCCCACTTAAAAATTCGCCTTGGGATTTTAATGAGGTAAGAATCAGATAGTAAAAAGGTCCACCCGCCACTACCAACCAGAACAAGGCGAAAGCTAGCACCAAACCCCAGAGCAGGAAATAGGCCAACGGATGTTTTTTCGGTTCTCTCGTAAAAATCATTAAAAATCCCTCTTTTTGTTCAGGGTGGCAATGGTGAGCAGCGCTACCATGGTGATGAGCAAGAACATACCGCAGGCAACGGTCGCTCCATACCCCATATTAAATTTAACAAAGGATGTTTTATACATTAAGGTAGCCATCAGTTCTGTGGAAACCCCAGGCCCTCCACCGGTCATAACAAAGACCAGGTCGAAATATTTAAGCGCTCCAATGATTGAAATAGTAGCCCCGCTGATAATCGTGGGCCTCAGCATGGGTAAAGATATCTGCCAGAAATATTGATTCCGCGTAGCTCCGTCAATACTTGCAGCCTCGTAGAGTTCAAGGGGAATAGTACCATAGGCGGCAAGATAATACACCATGTAAAAAGGGATATACTGCCAGCAGACTACCCCAATGACCGTAAAGAGGGCGGCCTTAGGATTCCCCAAAAGATCCACCCCGCCGCCGCCTAAGAGCTTGGAAATTGAAGCAATAAGACCGTAATTCGCATCTAGGGCGAACTTGAATAAAACCCCGATGGCTACCGAGGAAATCAGATACGGTAAAAACCAGATTACTTTGAAAACCACCCCCTTTTTTTCGGTAATATCCAGAAAGGTAGCCAGGGCCAGGGCAAAGGGAACCTGAAACAGGAGGGACAGGAACACAATGACCAAGTTATTTCTGAATGCAGCCCAAAAGGTGGAATCCTTCACCAACTGAACCCAGTTACTAAGCCCTACAAAGGTCTGGTCCCGGCTCATTCCGTTCCACTGGACCGTACTGGTTATAAAGGAATCCACGATAGGGTAGGCAATAAAAACGACCAAAAAAAATAAAGCCGGCAACAGGAATAGGGTTGCCGCAACCCGAACCGCCTGCTGACGGACCGCCCTCAGGGGAGCGGGATTATTCACTGACACTACATACCTCCAAAGGAAGGGTTAGGGACCTTGGATAAAAATACGCAGTCCCTAACCGGCTTGTTCGTTATTGGTAAACCCCAAACCACCCTCTTCCTGGTAATGATGTATGCAAGACCTGGACCTGCCGCTAGGATTCTTGGTGTTTGCCGGTTTACCCCTCACCTGACCGGGGGTTGCAGTACACCCCCGAATACACCATTATCGTTTAGATAAATAGGCTGCCTGGGCCTCTTGCAGTCGCTTAGCTGCGGTCTCAGGGCTCATGGTCCCGCCGAAGATTTCTTGGGAAGTGGTTTTATGTACTTCCGCCACCTCAGGAGACAGGGACTGGTCATACCACAGTTGCATATCCGGAGCAGCCTGTACCTGGAGAAATAACGCAGCCAGTAAGGGATCGCTGAGGCTCACCTCTTTTAAGGGGGGAATACGCCCTGCGGCGATCCGTTCGATAACGGACTGTCCATCCAGAAGGTAGGTTATAAGCTCAAAGGCCTTATCCGGGGCTTTACTGGTACTGGCCACATGATAGAAGTTATCCCCAATGGTACCGATTACCGTGTTGGGATTACCCACTCCGGATTCGTCCGCGGGGAAGGTAAACAAGCCAATGTTCTGAGCAAACTCAGGATTCTCTCCATAGACGGTAGAAATGAACCAGCTACCCATAATGGTCATGGCCGCATCTCCGGTGTAGAGCAGTTGCCGGGACTGGCCTGAGTCCTCATCAAGGCCATTGAAACCGGTATTATAGTAACCCTTGTTTACCCATTCCTGAATCTTGGTGCCGGCATAAATAAAAGAAGGGTCTTCAAAACTGCCTGTACCTTCCAGTGCCTGGGCAAAGGGGCTTATCCCGCCTCGGCGGGCAGCGAAATGCATGAAATACATAGAACCGGTCCATTGGGTCTTATTGGCAAGGCTGAAAGGTTTAATCCCATTTTGCACTAAGGTATCGCAGATACCCTCAAGTTGGCTTATGGTGGTGGGTATCTGAAACCCGTAACGGGCAAAGATTTCTTTATTATAGAATATCGTACAAACCGCGACGTTCTCTACCGGTACCCCGTAGATCTTGCCATTATAGGTGGCTTGATTAATGGCCGCATCCAGAAACGTATCTTTATAGCCCTGGGCATTCATATACGCGGTCAGATCCGCAATAGTGCCTGCTTTCGCGTACTCATTCATGGGGCCTCCGGACCATGAAATGAATATATCCGGCATCCTGCCCGAACTCATGGCCACTGCCAGCTTTTGCTTGTAGGCATCATTGGCAACAATGGTGATATTGACCTTGACATTCGGATTAGCCGCCATGAACCGGTCTGCAGAGCCTTGAATTATGCCCGGAAAAGGATCTGTACTTTGGATATGCCACAATTCCAAGGTTACCGTATCACCTCCTGATCGAGGGGCTTCTGTCGTGGTTTGCGTCTTAGGGGTACAAGCCCCCATAAGACCCATCACCGCGCCTAGGATGAGGGCCCCTATCGCTGCCTTGATGCCCGTCTTGGGCAGACTTCTTTTCATAATTATGCTCCTGGTATCGAATATCGGGGGAATCGATAAATCCGGTTCCCTATTTTGTTTTATTTTACGATCCTTTATATAAGTTGTCTACGTTATATTTATCTCTGGTCCTCATAAGGTATGAGTACCTACTAGACATACAAATCCCTTATCCGTTATAATACTATTTAAGTAATCGGTGCATATCCCGTTGCGCCGGGAACTTCAGTTCCTGAAGGGACTGTACGAGGAGGTCAGTTGGCGGATAAGGATTTACGGATTAATGAACAGATTCGGGTGCGGGAAGTTCGCCTCATCCGGGATGAGGGTGAGCAACAGGGAATTATTCCTACCCTGGAGGCACTGGCGATTGCCAAGGTACAAGGTCTTGATCTAGTGGAGGTTGCCCCCCAGGCGGTTCCACCGGTGGTCAAAATCATGGATTATGGTAAGTTCAAATTCGAGAATGAAAAGAAGGTCCGGGATTCAAAAAAGAAGCAGAAGTTGCTGAAACTCAAAGAAATCCGTATGCAGCCGAAGATCGATGAACATGATATTGAGTTCAAGTCCAAGCATGTACGGGAATTTCTTGCTGAAGGTAATAAGGTCAAGGTTACCATCCGTTTCAGAGGCAGGGAACTTGCCCACACCGAATTGGGATTAGACGTCCTCAAAGACGTGCTGAAACGTATTGAAGGGGAATACGTGATGGATAAGGCGCCGACTATGGAAGGCCGGTTCATGTCTATGGTGGTGAGTCCCAAGTCTAAAAAATAAGGATGTAGGTATATACCATATATAAACAGCAGGTTTAAAACCGGTTATCTGAGCTTGAAGGGAGAACCCTGCGGGATCGCTGATACCATACCAAAAGGGTCGGTTTTTCTGGTTCCCAGGGCGCTCATCCTCAGTGTTGATTTTTTCACTACTATGATGGAGAATGAGATTTTGAGGTATACGATGAGGCTTTCCCCAACTGGAGTATTGGGGAAAGCTCCTTTGGATTGAGGGGGAAAAGCGTTCTCAAGCCCGCTTTTTCAAGAGCCTTTCGTCAAACCAAGGGATTTTTGGGAAAGGCTTAGATTTCTACATTTTTTACATTGAGGGTAACAAGATGCCAAAAATGAAAACCAAGAAAAGCGCTGCCAAGCGTTATTCTTTCACAGGGACGGGGAAAGTAAAATATAAAAAACAGAACCTTCGTCATATTCTTACCAAGAAGTCAAGTAAACGGAAGCGGAATCTCCGCCATGCCGGTATATTGTCCAGCGATAATGTACTGGTAATCAAAAAACGATTATTACCCTACGGATAGGAGCGGTATGTCATGTCACGAGCAGTAGACGGTTCAAGAAGAAAGGACCACAGAAAGAAGATCCTTAAACAGGCCAAGGGCTATTGGGGACGTCGCCATTCAAACTATAAAACCGCCAAGGATGCGGTTGCTAAAGGTCTGTTTTATGCCTACCGAGACCGGAGAGACCGGAAAGGCGACTTTAGGCAGTTGTGGATCATCCGCATTAACGCGGCCTGCCGGGGAGAGGGACTCTCCTATTCCCGGTTTATTGCGGGTCTCCATAAGGCCGGTGTAACCATCAACCGGAAAGCCCTCGCCTTCCTCGCAGTGGAAGACAGTACGGCTTTTAAGGCAGTAGTATCTCAGGCTAAAGCGGCATTGGGGGCTTAAGATGGGGACATTGGATCACGTCAAATTACTGGAGACCAGGGTTATCAGCGCCCTTGATTTTGTGAAGCGGATAACCGAAGAAAACAGTCAGTTAAAAGAGCTGGCCCAAACCCAGAAGAAACAGATTGAAGAACTGAAACAAGTGATTCAAGAATATAAAGATGAAGATGCTCAGATTGAGGAGAGAATCCTTTCTGCCATCAATCAGCTCAATCAATTTGAAGATGCCATGGAAGATCGCCTTTCCCAGGTACTATCCACTACCGACCCGGCTGCACTTGGCACGGGAGACCACGAAGCTCCTCCTTCAGATGATGATACGATACACGCGGATCAGGCTACGCATCAATCGTAAGAGGTGTTCATGTCAAAAAGTGGTCAAGCTTCAAAAAATGTTCGATTCATGAAAAGTGATTTACGGATCGAATTATTGGGGACCTCTTTTTCTATTGCTGCCGAAGAAAATCCCGTGTATCTGGAAAGCATCCTTAACAACTACCGTTTAGCCCTAGAAAGCACTCAAAATTCAACGGGTTTACGGGATCCCCTTAAAATTGCCATTCTCACGGGATTTTTACTTTGTGATGAAATACAACGCATATTCAACCGAGAAGCTGCGGAGCAAGAGGCCGAAGCCCGTGAAACCGAACAGATTACTTTGAATTTAATCGCCCGTATCGAGGAAGTATTATCGTATGAATCTTAATGTAAAGATCCCTATGGCATGATATGAACTGTATTTTTAGACTCAAAAATCCTGTTAAGCACTATGACTGGGGATCTCCTCAATGGATTCCGCAGTTATTGGGGACCGCAAATCCTGAAGGGCTTCCTTGGGCGGAATTATGGATGGGGGTTCATCCTGAAGGGCCGTCCTTCACCGAATATGAGGGGATGGTGTTACCCCTCTCCATGTTAATAGCTAAAGATCCTGCTTTGTATGTAGGAACCGAGGTACAGCGGGTCTTTGGGACCCTCCCGTTTTTGTTTAAACTCTTAGCTGTGGAGAAGCCCCTTTCTATCCAAGCCCATCCAAACAAAGAGCAAGCGCAAAAGGGCTGGGAATGGGAAAATCAACTCCATATACCCTTTAAGGCGCCCTACCGGAATTACAAAGATCCCTGTCATAAACCGGAAATTATCTGTGCCCTCAGTCCCTTCAAGGCCCTTTGCGGATTCCAAGAACCAGAACAGATTGTCCAGGGCTTGACTGCGTTTACCCAATCCGCGCCCGAACCTCTGCGCAAGGCCCTGAATACGCTGACGCAAACCTTGCAAACCAACGATGTGGCCCAAAGCCTCCGGGCATTTCTCCAGGGGATCTTCGCGCTTCCCTCAGGGCTCGGGCAGGCATTGAGCGCCTATGGGAGAGACCACGAAGAAACGCTTATCCACGAGCATCCTGCATATAAGGAAGCATGGCAACTCATTGCCTATTTTGCGGAACTATACCCAGGGGATCCGGCGGTGCTTGCTCCTCTGTACCTCAACCAGATTGTTCTTGAACCCGGTGAAGGTATCTATCTTCCGGCAGGGGTCCTCCACGGGTATATAAGCGGTTTTGGCGCGGAGCTTATGGCAAATTCAGACAACGTACTTCGGGGAGGATTAAGCTCCAAGCACGTGGATAGCCAAGAACTGATACATATATTGGATTTCTCCGTGTTTCATCCCCAGATCCTCAAGGATCAAGGCTCAGGCTTCAAGACTCCGGCCAAAGAATTCTCCCTGTGGGTAAGGGAAGGCCGGGGAGACCAGGTACAACACCCGGAGAGCCTTCCTGCAATCCTTATCGTAACCCTGGGGGAGCTGCACATCACTGTTGCCCGAGGGGAAGAGCAATGGAACCTCAAACAAGGGGAATCGGTATTCATT
>JAIRLU010000072.1 GCA_031259215.1 Treponema sp.
GACGTTCTATGGCGGGATTGTAAAACATCAGAGGTCTGCTAAATTTTGCCATTTTATCAAGGGAGTGACATTTTCCCTCGTGATTCTTAGGGGGTGACATTTTCCCTTGTTAATCACATGTTTCCGACAGTCTCAACAGGCCCGTTTACGCGCAAGTCCCGCAAAACAGGTCTGACGGGGCTAAAACCCCTTAGGATGAAATCATTAGGTGAATCTGCCTTGAAAACGGTATTACAAGAAGGACTATGAGAAACAGCCGAAGCGGCCTTGTCCACGGATGCGTGTATCACCCGGCCTGGAGAGGAAGGTACCGCTGGTTCACGGGTTTTCGGCTGGATTGTGGTTTCAAGACACATGAGCCCCTTTTCCCTTAGATTACGGTTGAGGTAATGCCTAGGCTTGACATAAAAGTGAGAACTTGCTATTTTATTTGTGTTAGTAATTTCTAACAGGAGGTTTTATCATGAAGAAATTAGCTTTACCTATTTTAATCCTTTTGCTTATGAGTCTCATCACAACGCCGGTTTTTGCCGACGCGGGTTACTGGGAGGGGCGGGAACGAGATATGCGCCTCGTGTTGAGCGAGGCCTACTACCGTTTTGTGGCCGGGGATGTCGGGGAAGCCCGCGCGTTGATGGATAGGGCATATACCGAACACTACCAGGGCGATTTTGAGCAAAACGTCCGAGACCTTATTTCCGGCGCCCGGGCGGACAATATAGATGAGTGGTTTGACTATGTTAGAACTTCTCTGGGGACCGGCAAGTCCCAGCAGGAGATGCGGGCGGACTTTGACCAGCTTAACCACCTGCTTTCGGTAACCGCCAGGCGGCTTGACGGGAAAGAGGAACCGGTCGCGACAACCCGGAGCTGGACAAAAACCGCGGATGAGATGGCCGCGGTGCTGGACCAAGCCAAGGCCCGCTACGACGCAGGAGACCCCCAGGGGGCTAAGGAGCAGGTTGACGTAGCCTACTTCCAGTTCTACGAAAAAGTCGGGTTTGAAAAGGTTACGCTGAACCGGATCTCCGGCGCCCGGGCGGCCCAGGTGGAATACCAGTTCAGCGCCATAAAAAAGGCCATAAATAACCAGCGGTCCCCGGAGGAAGTCAAAGGGGCCCTGGATACCCTGGCAATATGGTTGCGGGAGGACGCTGCCCTGCTGGACGGCAGGGAGGAGAGCGCCATTGTGGTTTTCCTCGAATCCCTCCTCATCATAGTCCGGGAAGGTTTCGAGGCCATCCTTATCGTAGGAGCGATCATCGCCTACCTCTTCAAAAGCGGCAACAAAAAGCGCATCCCCTCGGTGTATTGGGGTTCCGTCATTGCCTTGGGGGTGAGCGTCATTATGGCCTGGATCCTGAACCGGATCACCAGCGTTACCGGGGGACAGAACCAGGAGATCGTCGAAGGAGTCACCATGCTGATAGCAGTGGGAGTCCTGTTTTATGTGAGTAACTGGATGGTATCCAAGGCCGAGGCAGGGGCCTGGTCAGGTTATATAGAAGGAAGGGTGCAACAAGGCATAAATCAGGGCGGCATGTTTTCCTTGGCTTTTGCCGCCTTTCTTGCGGTCTTTCGGGAAGGAGCGGAAACCATCCTGTTTTACCAAGCCCTGTTAGCCAATACCGAGACCTACATCAACATGATATGGCTTGGCCTGGGTATCGGATGCGTTGCCTTGGTCATCATCTACATCCTTATCCGGGTCTTGAGCATCAAGATCCCCTTGAAACCCTTTTTCCTGGGTACCAGCATCCTGCTTTTTATCATGTCTATCAGTTTCACCGGTTCAGGGATCAAGGAATTGCAGGAAGGGAACGTGATCGGCGTTACCCCTGTGGCATGGATCGGGTCAGTGGACATTCTGGGTATTTATCCCACCCTGGAAACCCTCATTCCCCAACTGGTATTACTGGTAGTTACGGTAGGGACCTTTGTCATTCAGATCCGCCGAAATCGGGCAGCCCCTGCGGTATGAACCGGGTATACATACGTATTAAAGAAGTCAGTTAAAAAAAGGTGAGGGGGAAGCGGATCACCTATAAAATAGGCAAATCCCATAGACCTGGCGGGCGCCTCCGGCTTTGAGTGCAGCCGCACAGGCATTCAGGGTAGACCCGGTGGTGATCACATCATCAAAGAGGATGACTTCTTGAGGGATAGGTTTGGTACAACGGATCCGGCCGAGGAGGTTGGTTCTCCGGTCTTCCTGATTGAGGGCTTTTTGGCTTTGTGAAGGGAGCCGTTTCAGGCACTGGTGTACCGGTAGGGAGGGGGAATGGGTTTTCCGGTATGCGTTGGTAAGCCGCTTTCCTAAATAGTCGATCTGATCCCAACCGGTTTTCCGGATCTTTCCTGGCCGGGGAGGGACTGGCACCAACACCGGATTCTGCAAGACCGGGGCGGTAAAGCGGGATAATCCTGCTATGAGGGATTCTGCCAAGAAATTACCCAGTGCCTGGTACCGTTTGAATTTGTAAGCTACCAGGAGTTTCCGGTAGTTTCCGCTATAGGGAAAGAGGCTTACGATCTGATCAACAGAGGGGGTTTCTTGTTCCCGGCATGGGAGGCAGCGGTCTATCTCGGCAATCAGGGGACGTCCGCAGCAGGAACACCGGGGCTGCTCCCCGGTAATGGTGAGGGAAGCGCTACAATCCCGGCATAAGCCATACCAGGCCTCCTCTCCAGTAAGGAAGGTCTTACCGCAGAGGGCACAGCCTACAGGAACCAGGTATTCCCGGATGAGGGAACCTATCCATCCTAAGTGGGTCATACTTAGGATATGGAATCATAGGAGCCAGCGCTTTAATCCGGATAGGGGGATATTTTTTTATTTCTTTCAAAAAAAGGTCATAAAATCTTGACAAGAGGTGTGGTGTATTTATATCCTATTAAATACCTAGTAATTATATAACTAGGAATATATTGAGGAGTAACCTATGAAAAGATCAAGGAAGGTCAAGTTTGTGATCTCCCTGTACGTTGGGGCGGTACTGCTGGTAACCGGAACAGCCGCGTATGCTGCAGGAACTAAGGATGCCCCTGGGGGAAACACCGGAGAAACCGCGGAAGTCAAAGAAATCAATTTACTGAACGTTTCCTATGACCCCACCAGAGAATTGTACCGGGAGTATAACGACGCCTTTGCGAAGTATTACAAAGCCCAGACCGGTACCACCGTAAGCATCAAACAATCCCACGGCGGTTCGGGGGGACAGGCCCGGAGCGTTATTGAAGGACTGGAAGCAGATGTGGTTACCTTGGCCTTGGCCTATGATATTGACGAGATAGCCAACAAGGCCCACAGTATCGCAGAAAACTGGATAAGCCGGTTTCCCAATAACAGCGCTCCCTATACGTCAACCATTGTTTTCTTGGTCCGGGCAGGAAACCCCAAGGCTATTAAAGACTGGGATGATTTAGTACGGGAGGGTATCCAAATTATCACTCCCGATCCCAAAACATCTGGAGGAGCACGGTGGAACTACCTCGCAGCCTGGGCGTATGCCCGGGATACATACGGGAGCGATGAGCAAGCCCAGGAATTTGTGAAACAACTGTTCCATAACGTACCGATCCTGGATTCAGGCGCCCGGGGATCTACCAATACTTTTGTACAGCGGGGACTGGGGGATGTGCTTTTGGCATGGGAAAACGAAGCCTTTCTTTCCATTAACGAACTGGGTAAAGGGAAGTTTGAGATTGTGGTTCCCAGCCTGAGTATCCTGGCAGAGCCTTCGGTGAGCCTGGTGGATACGGTGGTGGAGAGGCGGGGTACTAAAACAGTAGCCGCCGAGTATTTGCAATACCTCTATTCCAAAGAAGGGCAGCAGATAGCAGGCAAGCACTATTACCGGCCTTCGGATCCGGAAGTGGCACAAATCTTTTCCGATCAATTTCCCAGCCTAAGACTGATTAGCATTGACGGTGAATTTGGCGGTTGGAAAAACGCCCACCGTATCCACTTCGCAGATGGCGGGAAGTTTGACCAGATAATGAGCGAATTGAAACAGCGGTAGCGCTGAGATTTGGGGGATACAAAAGCAGCGGCTTTGTACCCTTTAAGCCGGATAGTAAGAAACCTGAGTTCGAGGGAATACTAAGGGTCTGCGAAGGAACACTCATGTTCGCGACGTATGCGGCTACATGAGCATTACTTCGCGTAATTTCGGACCTTAGTCCGGTGGAGTTTTTTTTGTCGAATTCAGGTTAAGAAGGATCGATTATGCCCGTAGTTATGCGAAAAAAGACCATAAAAGTAACCATGCCTGGGTTTGGGCTAACCTTGGGGCTTTCTTTGACCTATATGTCCCTGCTTATTTTGATTCCTTTAAGTGCGTTGATTCTGTATGCAACCAAACTTTCCTTTAAAGACTTTTGGGAGATTGTTAGAGACCCCCGGGTCATCGCGGCATTTCAGATCTCCTTTTCATCTACTTTTTTTGCCGCGCTTATCAACTTTGTGTTCGGTTTAATCCTTGCCTGGATTTTGACCCGGTACCAGTTTTACGGCAAACGGATCATTGACGCCTGTATTGATCTACCCTTTGCGATTCCCACAGCAGTGGCGGGTATTTCTCTGGCAACGATTTTCTCACCCTTGGGACTCTTGGGAGGGTTTCTCCAGAAATTCGGTATCATCCTTGGGTTTTCCAAAGCAGGAATCGTCATTGCCCTGGTTTTCATTGGTCTTCCCTTTGTGGTACGCACGGTCCAGCCGGTCATAGCCGAGTTGGATCTGGGCTTGGAAGAGGCGGCGAGTAGTTTGGGGGCTAACTCCTTTCAGATTTTCGTTAAAGTGATTTTCCCTTCCCTCTTTCCGGCGCTGCTTACCGGTTTTACTATGGCTTTTGCCCGGGGCTTGGGGGAATACGGGTCCATCATCTTTATATCCAGTAATATGCCTTATGAAAGTGAGATTGTTCCTTTGCTTATTATCAAGAAACTGATGCAGTTCGATTACCTGGGGGCAAGCGCCATTGGGGTTACCATGTTGGGAATTGCCTTCATATTGCTGCTGCTCACCAATATGCTGCAGGTCTATACCAAAAAGAGGAGGACCAGTTGAATCGGGTTACCATAAACCGGGAACCCCCTTGGATCAAGCCCATACTCATGGGGCTATCCTTGATCTTTCTGTTTGTGTTTATCTTTTTGCCGCTGATCACTATTTTCTCTGAGGCCTTTGAGTCCGGGGCAGCGGTGTATGTCAAAGCCCTTTCAGATAGGGATGTGTTTGCATCCATCAAGCTTACCCTGTTGGCGGCCCTGATATGCGTTCCCCTGAACACGGTATTTGGGGTCATGCTGGCCTGGGTTATTACGAAATTTAATTTCCCCGGGAAAAACGTGCTTATCACCTTGATCGAAGTGCCTTTTGCGGTTTCACCGGTCATTGCAGGGCTTTTGTTTATTTTCCTCTTCGGTTCCTTTGGCTGGTTTGGTTCCTGGCTCATGGATCATAACATCAAGATTGTGTTTGCCGTACCGGGAATCGTGCTGGCCACGGCCTTTGTATCCTTTCCCTTTGTGGCCCGGGAGCTGATTCCCTTGATGCAGGAAATGGGGAAGGATGACGAAGAAGCAGCTCTGACCCTTGGGGCCACAGGGTTCCAGACCTTCATCAAGATCACCCTGCCGAATATCAAGTGGGGGCTCCTCTACGGTATCATCCTCACCAATGCCCGGGCTATGGGAGAATTTGGGGCAGTCGCAGTGGTTTCAGGGCTTATCCGAGGGGTTACCACTACGATGCCCTTATACATCGACATTTTGTACGGGGAATATATGTTCAACGCGGCCTTTGCGGTGGCATCCCTTTTGACCTTGCTTGCCTTGGTAACCTTGGTGGTGAAAACCATCATTGAACATCTGATTGCAGAACAGCGGAAGCAAAAAATGGTGTAAGCCATTCTGAAGGGCATTAATCAAGCTTGGAGCAAGATTAATCACCCGGGGATCTGCAGTCCGGATCCGGCGCATCCCTAAGCTGGTAAGAGGACGCCGGTATTACATACGAAAGCGCATAAGAAGTGAGGTACAAGAAAATGATTGAGATTGGGCATATTTGTAAGACCTTTGGGGATCGGGATAAATTTGTGGCCTTGGATGACATTACCCTGTCTATTCCACGAGGGGAAATTACCGCGCTTTTGGGGCCTTCAGGTTCAGGAAAGACCACCCTTTTGCGGATCATCGCGGGATTAGAGACCCCTGATTCGGGGACCATCCATTTTTTCGGCGAAGATGCCACCTATAAACAGACCAAAGACCGGAAGGTGGGTTTTGTATTTCAGCATTATGCCCTTTTTAAGCACATGAGCGTGTTTGAGAACGTGGCCTTTGGGCTGAAGATCCGGCCAAAAGCCCTACGACCCAGTAAGGAGGAAATCCGGGCCAAGGTAATGAAGCTCCTGTCTATGGTCCAGTTGGCATCTATGGCAAACCGGCTCCCCAGTGAATTAAGCGGCGGTCAGAAACAGCGGGTCGCCTTGGCCCGGGCCCTGGCAGTGGAACCTAGGGTTCTGCTCCTGGATGAGCCTTTCGGCGCCTTAGATGCGAAGGTCCGGCAGGAACTGCGGCGGTGGCTCAGGTTTTTGCACGATAAAATCCATATTACCAGTGTGTTTGTTACCCATGACCAGGAAGAGGCCCTGGAAGTCTCGGATTCCATCGTGATCCTGAATAAGGGGAAGATTGAGCAGGTGGGTACTCCCGAAGCAGTGTACGACAATCCGGCGAATCCCTTTGTGTACAGCTTTCTGGGCAATGTGAATCTGTTTCATGCCCGGCTGGAAAAGGGGACCTTGCGGCTGGATACGGAAGAACCTGGAGGGAAAGAACCGGTTCTATCGGATCCGGGCAAAGCAGGGGTTTCCCTTTTTGTACGGCCCCATGATGTGGGGATTAGTTTATCCAACCAGAACAAGCTCGGGATCCAGGCGAAGATTATCAGCCATAGGCTGCTGGGGAGCCGGGTCCGGGTCGAACTCAAGACCGTGAGCGGGGAAAAAGCCCTGGAAGCGGATCTGGATAAGAAACAATGGAATGACATAAAACAGGCCAATCCTGAGTTTGTGTATCTCCAGTTTTCTGCGACCAAGATCTATTCTGCAGATGAAGTGTGGAGTGATTACCGTATTTAGAGGGGTGGGCAGGGGAATGTCGGGGTGTAAGCGGCTTGCACCCTGGGGCTAATCCAAGACCTGGGCTAACTGTGTTTTAGAGCGGATTTTTCCCTATAGACGCTTCAGCCAGAAACAGGAAAGCTGGATGATACGAAAATACCGGGCGGATTGCCGCGCTTATCCCGGAGCAGGGGCCATAGGAAAGGGAAACATGAGAGGAAAAGAGGGATGATCTTCGTTTCTTCCGCCATAGGGTCTGACCCTGGTATTTAAAGCCTCCCCCTGCACCTCATCTTCAGGGGGTTCTCCCTCCACTATCTTGGACCAATATCTCCCCAGATATGGCCACTCCTCCCTTCCTGCCGGTTGTACCGCTGGGCAAAGGTCTGCTTCAGCCACTTCATAATGGCGGGAAGCTCCTGTCCATCCTGGGGCCTGAGATAAACCCTAAGCATACCATCCTCAAGACGCAGCCCGCGGATCGTAAAGACAAACCTAAGGGTCGTCTCATGGAACACCCGGGCAAACATCGCACGAGCCTTATACCTGCGGAACAAGGGTTCCTGGTTGTTGATGCAGGTACGGATTTCGTACCACACCCCCTGTTTCAGTATCCGTAATGGTCTCATATAGCGTAATAGGGGATTGATAGGCCATTTTGTTTTAATTAAA
>JAIRLU010000132.1 GCA_031259215.1 Treponema sp.
ACTTCCTCCTTACCCGTAGGTTTTCCGCTGGGCGTTTATCAGGTTGGCATACACCCCCTTCAGAAACACTAACTGTTCATGGGTTCCTTCCTCAACCAGCCGTCCCTCATCCAGGACAAAGATCTTGTCCGCATTCTTGATAGTCGAGAGACGGTGGGCAATCACTATGGTAGTACGGTCTCTCATGATCCCCTCCAAGGCCCCCTGAATCAGGGCCTCGCTCTGGGCGTCCACGCTGGAAGTGGCCTCGTCCAGGATGAGGAGGGGCGCGTCCTTCAACACCGCCCGGGCAATGGCGATCCGCTGCCGCTCCCCTCCAGAAAGGGTAGCACCCCGTTCACTGATGACGGTTCGGTACCCCTGGGGGAGGGCCATGATAAAATCATGGGCATTGGCGGCTTGGGCGGCCCGGACCACCGCCGCGTCATCCGCGTCAGGCCGGGCCATCCTGATATTATCCCCGATAGTCCCGCTAAAGAGGTAGGTCTCCTGAAACACCACCGCTATCTTGCTTTGCAGATACTCCAGCCCGTAGTCCCGGATATCCACCCCGCCGATGCGGATCTCCCCTTCCTGGGGGTCATAAAACCGCAGCAGCAGGTTCACCAACGTTGATTTCCCCGACCCCGAAGGACCCACCACCGCCGCAGTCTCCCCTGCGCCGATGTCCAGGTTCACCCCGTCAAGGGCCTTTCTCACATTGGTCCGGTAGCCAAAGCACAGATTTCTGATCCTCAGGTCAGGCAGCTTTTGGTCCAGGGACTGGACATCGGGTTTTTCCTTTTCCGTGACCGACAGTTCCATGTCGATGATCTCAAAGAGCCCTTCCGCCACCGAGAGCCCCAGGAAGCTGGTATGCCAGTACATATTGAGGTCCGCCATAGGCCGGGCGCACTCGATCCCCAGGAACAGGAACAACGCCACGGAACCGGTGGTGATGATCCCTAAGTCGGTACGGTAGGCGGCGAGGGCCGCGGTAACGCAGGAGGCGATTCCCATGAGGATCATCATGAGCCCCGAATCGATCAGGGAGAGAGTGGTGTTCCGAATCTGCTTGCGGTAGAAATCCAGGGCGTCCGCGGCCAGTTCCGCGCCCTTCTTCTCCCCGGCGTTAAAGGCCTTGAGGGTGTTCATACCCTGGATGGAGTCCACATACTGGGCGTTCAAAGAGGCGTAACTGCGCCAGTAACTGACGATACTGCGGCTGACCAGGGGGACGGTAAGGTAGGGAACTCCCACACAGAGGAGCATGGCGATGATGGTTACCAGGCCGGTGAGCCAATCCAGATGGAAGAGGTAGAGGCCGATGGCGATACCGGTGATGCCTATGCTGATGATGTGAGGGACGTAGTTGACCAAGAAGGGTTCGAGGGATTCGATGCCGTCCAGAACCATGGATTGTATCCTGCCGCTCCGTTGATGATGAATGTAGCCTGGGCCGAGGCGGAGGATCTTGTCAAAGACGAGGAAGCGGATCTTGGTTTTCACCTTGGCGGCCATGACCTTGGTGTAGATTTCAAAGATCCGGGAGAGGACCCCTCTGACCGCCACGGCCCCCAGCGCGCCCAGGATATAGGGGATGAGGGCTGAGAGGGGGCTGCGGGCGAAGACGAGGGACACCGCCTGGGCCATGAGGACGGCCTGAAGGATGTAGGTGGCGTTTACCCCCAAACTAATGGTAACCTTGATTGCCACTTCTGTTTTGATTGCCCCGACGTAACGCACCAAGCGCCCGTAGGCCCCTAAATGATAACGGTATGTAGACATAATGTTGTGTACCTTTGGGAAATTATTTTAAAAGCATGACATATAAGTCCTATACTAGCTGAGACATGAATCTTTTTTAGAATGTCCCTTTTATGTACCAGCCATAATGACGGTTTCGATACCTTTTCATGGCCGCCATGTTTCCAAGACCGCCTGAAAAGATATCTCATTTTACTATCATAGCAAATACGATTAATCCCCATAACAATAAAGTTGCGTAGATACCGCGCTTAACTGTGAGAAGGGGAATGGTTCGGCAACTAAAGCAGTAACCCCATTTCCAACAAACTGAGGGACAAGCGCGCTTCCTGTCTGTGCATAAACAATCAATGGAATCTGCCGTTCGGTTACTCTGTCTACTATTCGATCAAATGTTCCGGTACTTAAAGTCATTCCAGTGCAAATAACCCGATCGGCTCTATCCATGACTTTTTCCATATCACGTTCAACTTTTTCTCCCCATTGTGTTTCCTCCATCTGTAAATCGCAAGGCAGACAAATACCGCCACGCTGTTTAATCGCTTCTACCAAAGGATTTACAACGCCAATCAGGGCTACTTTCTCGGATGCTTTTATTTGGGCTACCTCGGCGACCAGTGTATCTCGATATAAAGCTCTCTCAACCGGCGTCCCCCCAGGGAGATCGACCACCCGGGAACAAGCGGCGGAATGAGGGTGGGTTACTCCCAAATATACATCCATTGCCGCGATTTTCACAGGAAGCCTTACATCTTTTAATGCTGTAATCAATGGAATTCCAGATAATTCATCTGCAATCGCCATTTCAAGCTGTTCAGGTGTATGGCAGCAAGCTCCGAAATAGGATTCAATCCTCATCAATACATAATAGTTACGATACTTTGTTTTTGATCCGGGAAAACGGGTAGTCTGATATATGTACGATGCTCCGGTAATACTCATATTTTCCGGGTGTATGCCCAATTCCCCGTTAAGAATCTTTTCACATAAAATAGACACAGACAATTTATCCGAATAATCAGTCTTTCGCATACGATTTATTCTCCTTAATAAAAGATTATGTTTACCACCGGTAGGTTATTCGTTCAAACGGAATTTCCCACATGGTTTGATTAAACCCGATATGGTCTAGGTAAGGCGGCGCTATGAAGGTGATAGATTCATAGGTGAGGGGTATAAACAAAGCCTGCCGGTGTATTTCCAACAGAACGTAGGTGTAAAATTCCTGCCGCTTTGCCTCGTCAAATTCAACTACCGCGGCATTTACATTCCTCATAATTTCATCAAAATGTTCAAGCCCCTTGGTCGCTCCCAGATACGTGTCTTCCGCGTTAAGGCCCAGTAAAGAATTATGAGGATCGTAAGGCAGCCCCTGACTATAGTCGTAGAGCAATTCAAATTCCGGGGTAAACCGCAATACCCTCAGCACCTGCTCAACCCCTTCCACGTTGACTTTCATGCCGATTTTTTTGCACTGACTTTGGATATACTCGCACACCGGTTTTTCTCCTGCCTTTGTAACGGTATAATTCAGCGTGATTTCAAGGGTCCTGCCGTTTTTAGACCGGTATTCTCCGGTCATTACCCAGCCTGCCTCATCAAGCAGTTGGTTCGCCTTTTCAATATTAGTCTGCCGTATCTCCAGCGGAATATCGGCGTAAGGAATATTCGAGGAGAAGTAGGTATCCGCGGGTAAATCCATATCCCTGCTTATATCCTGGGCAATCTGCTTGCGGTCGAGGGCGTACCATATAGCCAGACGGACGGGAATATCCTTTAACGGTGAAGCGGCATTATTGGTGTTGACGATTAACATCTTGGTCGCCACCGGATCGCTGCGTACAACTTGATATTTATCCGATTTCATGATTTGGCCCATCGCGTCCGCATCAAACATATCAGCTCCCCAGTTGGTAAACAGCAGGTCAAGCTCCCCCTTCTCCAGAGCCAATAGGGTGGTAGCCCCGATAGGCAGCACCCTTCGGGTCAGTTTTTCAATTTCCGGTTTGCCTTTATAGTAATTCGGGTTCGCTGTAAATACCGCATAATCATTGGGGATATGCTCTTTGAGTATCCAGGGCCCGGTTCCCGCGTGGCCTGCAACACCGTTCTTTGTTTCCCCGTCAATAAAACATTTCGGCGAAATAAAACGGAAGGGCCTGGTTAATCCCAGTTCAATTAACGCGGGATAAAAGGGTTCGGTTAAAATCAGCTTAAAGGTATACTCGTCAAGGACCTCATAGCTTTTTATTTTGTTGGGCAGTCCCAGCCAAGTATGCCAGTCGATATTGTTCATGATGGCATCAAAATTGAGTTTTACCGCCGCCGCGTTGAAAGTCTCCCCATCGTGAAAGGTAACCCCTTTTCTCAGATGGAAGACAAACTCCGTCCCATCAGGGGAAATTTCCCAGCTTTCCGCCATAGCTGGCGCAGGTCCTTCCGGTGTGTTGTCGATGAGGGGCTCAAAGACCATATCCTGGGCTATCATCTCTCCGGCATAGAGGTGGACATTAATATCCCCCAATTCAGTCGGCGCGGCATACACCAGTTCTTTTTTCACCGGGGGATTTATACTCCCCTTCCCCTCACTCTGCCGGGCGCATCCAAAAACAAAAAGTCCCGAAACAAGCAGGAAAACCGTGTATATAAAAGATGTACGCATTTTAATCTCCTTTAGAATTTGTACACAAATGACAGGTACAGGGAATTATCAAACGTTGTATCCGTGCTGTCCGGCATCCTGATGTTGATCAAATCGCCGCACTCGACCGATATACTTTCGGTTGCGTTGTACTTAAGCGAAGGGCGAAAACCGACAAACTTGTCTTTTGTATTGTAGGTAACGCCCTCATAGTAGTATTCCCAGTAGTACATTTTCCCACCGGTGCCACCTATACCGAAGTATACATCCATGCGCGGAACCAGTTTTTTGACCGCGTACGACCCGTACAGCATGAATCCCAGCGCGGGAGCGTCTTTTCCGTCCGAGCTTTGAATCATAGTATCCAAACCCACAGTAAGCGGATCATCGCTATACGCCGTGGTAAGCGCATACATTCCCGTTATGCTTTTGTCCGATATTCCGTTGATGAGAGTATCAAACGCCAATGTTACATTTTTTAAGGCTCTTATGTTTACGCCCGTAACAAGCCTGTCGGTTTTTTCCTGATTGTCAGGATCGCTTTCGTCTTTGTTTTTGAACTTAAATCTGTACCCTAACGTATAATCGAAAACATCGGGCAGGCTGAACGCAAAACTGGCGGTATAGGCCCCATCCAAAGCGTCAAGCTCGCCGTTTGACGCGCTTTTAATATTCAAGATTTTATCACTGCTTCGCGGTCCTATGTACGCTCCAAAACCTAATTTCAACATACTGAACGGTTTAATTATCAGTAATCCGCCAAGCCCCTCGTCCCCGTCCGTGCCTATGCTGTCTCCCGCCGTTGCAAAAGTGGCATCATCAACCATGCCGCCTTTAAGCGTAACCATATCGCCGAACAGATTCGTATACCCGTAAAAATACCGCACAAAGGGATAAAGCCCGTTAGTGCTGGCGGGCTGGGCTTCCATGCGGAACTTGATACCGCTGGTTTTTTCCGCATTGTCGAGCGCGGCGTTCAACCGGAACCACCCTCCGGCGGTTTCCATGTAATTGTCAACCGCAAACATTTTTGATCCATCGTCATCAAAATACCACCCTATACCGGAGGCTATTACTCCGTCAAATGAGAGTCCTCCTCCATTCTGTGCGAAGGCCGAAACGCCGGACAACAGACCGATCAAAACCGCAGACAAAACTGTCTTTTTCATAAAACACTCCTTGCTAACATCCTTTTGCGAACAAAAAAAGCTCGACCACTATCCTGCATAGCAACGCCTGCAAAATGAGTAATCGGGCTTCAACCCTTAAAATACGGACTTCCTGTCCGCATCGTGTTAGATAATAGAGTTGTTCGGAAACTTCAGTTTCCGAACAACTTCCGCTTAAAAAACGATAAAAAATGTGGATTTTACTAAGAAATCCATGTTTTTTTGGAGACTTGTTCGAGAACCAACCGGGTTCTCGAACAGGTCCAATGAACAAGCGCGAAGGGGTTTTAACCGGTTTTTTATATCATCATATTTTGTGGATCACCTCACAATTTTGTATCAAAAAGACTCATTCTTAGCTATTCAGGCTTACGTGGGAGTATACTTCTTGATGATGTTATGGAGAGTATACTACATTAAAAGCATGAAAGGAACCGAAGGCCTCCTGTGGCAGCGCATCCGTAACAAACTGGAGGAAGGTGGTCGTTACTTTGTATTCTTGG
>JAIRLU010000019.1 GCA_031259215.1 Treponema sp.
GTAATACGGACACGATTATTATAAACATCAAAAATATTTGCATTTTTACAATACTAACCTCTGTTGTATAGTAATCAATTTGTTATCCTTAGGCAAGTACCTGCTGTGGCAGGCATCGGCACAGCCTTATCGCTCAGGAAACCTTGAAGCGGGACACCTCATGTATAAGCAGTTCTATCTGGTTCTTGTTCTCCATGCGTATGTCATTGACCCGGTTCACCGCCGTAGCTATCTGTTCTGCGCCGGAGGCCATCTCCTGCATCCCAGCCCCTATCTCGGTGGTTATCCCCTCAAGGGTCTTACTCTCCTATATCACTTCCTGACTCCCACCACGCATCCCTTGGGCACTCTGTTTCACTGCCCCGGTTATCTCGTTCAAACGCTCTATGGACCCAAGTATGGCTTTGTTCTCTATGCCCTGCTCTTCCATGGCCTTGCGAACCGTGGCCTCTTGATCCGTTACGGCTTCACCCCTTCGCTTATGGCCTCACAATTCAGTAAGACCCCATTAGTGGACAGGGTGATCTTGTCTATGGACTCTCTTATCTTGTTCAAAACATCGCGTATGGTCTTGGACTGCTCCGAAGAGGACTCGGCTAACTTTCTGATCTCATCCACCCTGTTGATCTCTACGGGTCCTGCGGATTCCCGGGCTATCTCCTCAATATCCACGGACACTTCCTGTAAGCTATTCCGTCCCACTTCAGCGGCCTGGGCCAGCTTGGTTACATTTTCCTCGTTCTTGACCAGGGTTTGGGTGACGCTCTGGATATTCGGCAGCATCTGTTCCACTGCCGAGGAAGATTGGCTCACACCGTCGGCCTGCTTTTGAATCTGGGAATTGAGGGTTTCGATGTTTTCTACCACCTGTTCCATGATTGAACTGGTGCTTTTAAGGCTCGCCGTCTGCCGGTTGGTCTGAGCCTTGATGCTGTGGATGTGTGCGGTGATTTGGTTGATAGAGGCAACGGTTTCGGTCATGTTGCCGACAAGATCCCCGCGAGTTTGAACGAGAGATCGAGCTTCCTGTTTGATAGCTAAGAGGAGGTGCTTGATCTTGTCTATGGTGCGTATGAAGAAGCCTCCCACCGACATAAAGACCATGCTAAAAAAGTCTATGAGCGCGCATATACCCAGCATCCGGTAGAGGGTCGCCATGATGGTATTGCGTGAAACGCCGATAACCAATGTCCCGGGTGTAGTAGAACGCCCGATGGTAAAGGGGACGGCATAGTACTGGATGACCGTATCTGATTGGGGGGACGGTATGAGCAGGAGGCGCCGGTTCCTTTTGTAACCGCCTCCACCATAGTATCCAGGAAGGGGCCGAAGGTGTTAGTTTCTGACTCCCGCATGTTCTTCCCTAGCCGGCTTGGGTCGCTGTGGGCAGCCACAATACCCCCGGAGCTGAACATCAGGATATGACCATCCCCCAAGAGCTTAATCTGTTCCAGTATCCTGTTATAGTTGATAATTCAATAGTGCAGCCTACAACGCCTCTCATGGTACGGTTATCTTTTACCGGATAACACCTGTTAGCGATTAAACGATTGATGTCCGGCTGTATCATAAGGATCAAGAACAAAATCTGTGGTGATCGGTAAGTGCCCCACAATATTCCAGTCAAAACCTTGTATAGCAATTACGGTAGGTCCACCATCCGGTCCCTTAGCCCAGGCGGGTATAAACTCATCGGTGCCGGGGGTGTTCGCATAGGCTGCGTCCATGCCGTCAAGCCCGTTCGGCGGTCAGTTGGCATACACGTCCCGTATTTCCGGGCTTGTAAGGACTACCTGGCGCATCATCATAAGGCTTCCATCACCAGTGAGAGGGTTCTTACTGCATCCATAGATGTATTGAGCCAATTTCTTATTTTTTCGCTGCTCTGGATGGCAAGATTTTGCGCATCTTCATCGACCAGACGGGTGATTTCCTGCTGCGATTGGAATAATCGTAAGACCGGCGAGCAAGCCGATGCCGATGAGGTTGATACTGCTGATAGTCATTACCAGCTTAACATTGATTTTCATAAAATACTCCTTGTATGAATTAGAATGAGTACATACCGTTATAGACTGGATTGCATGGTAACTCATGTCTCTGTTATGCTAAAAACATCCTGGCTTTTAGATTTTTAATGTACCGCTGATTGTCATAGGGCACGCTTTTTAAGCGTACCATGAACAAAGCCTTTCTGGATGAAGACGGCTGAACCTGTGCCCTGTTTCTTCAGCAGTAGCCGATTCTTGTAAAAGTATGCGTAGGGGGCAAACTGAGGTTTCCGAACAACTCTATTATATAAACCCGAGTTATACAGGATTTTCTGTACCTATCATCAGCAGCGGGAACGCCTCCGGGAAGAACCCTTCCCCGTCATCCCCAATAGGGTAAGCTCCACTTTAAGCCTTGAGCAGGGCCGTATATACCGCTTCTCCCATCGCCTTGGTACCCACCAGTTTTTCCGTACCGGGAAGCGCGTTCCGGTTAAGGATGTCCTTGGTTCGTAAACCACTATCCAGCACAGCCTGGACTGCGGCCTCCACCGCAGCCGCCTCTTGTTCCAGATTAAAGGAGTACCGAAGCATCATCCCTACCGAGAGAATCGTACCTAAAGGATTGGCCAGGTCTTTACCGGCAATGTCCGGTGCAGAACCGTGGATAGGTTCATACATGCCCATAGGGCCTTTATGCCCGGGGACAAAATCACTCAGGCTCGCGGAGGGGAGCATCCCGATGGAACCGGTGAGCACCGATGCCTCATCGGATAAGATATCCCCAAACAGGTTCGATGTCAGGATCACGTCAAACTGACCGGGGGCCCGGATAAGCTGCATGGCGCAGTTGTCCACATACAAATAGCTCGTTTCAATCTCCGGGTACTCCTGGGCTACCACAGAAGCAACCTCCCGCCAAAGCCGGGAGGACTCAAGCACATTGGCCTTGTCTACCACACAGAGCCGTTTCCTCCGCAAGCCTGCGGCACGGTACCCAATCCTCAACACTCGCTCGATCTCTTCCCAGGAATAAGTTTCCGTATCAAAGGCGCTTTTACCTTCGTTTTCCCGGCCTCGTTCACCGAAGTAGATCCCCCCGGTGAGTTCCCGGACGATGAGGAGGTCAAAATGGGGCTTTCCCTGGGGATTACTTGCCCGTAACACCTCATCTTTAATCGGACAGGCGTCCTTGAGCTGGGGAAGGAGCGCAGCAGGCCGGAGATTGGCGAATACCCCCAGCCCTGCCCGCAGGCCCAGGAGTGCCCGTTCAGGCCGAAGATGACCCGGTAGGGTTTCCCATTTGGGCCCCCCCACGGCGCCTAAAAGCAAGGCGTCGCACTGCTTGGCCGCATCCAGGGTCGCCCTAGGCAGGGGCTCCCCCCATGAGTCGATGGCCTTACCCCCAGCCTCAAGTTCCACATAATGAAATACATGCCCGTAGAGGTCTCCCACCGCATCTAACACTTCCGTGGCAGGGGCAATGACTTCCGGTCCTATCCCATCACCAGGAACAAGGGCTATTGAATAATTCATAGTATCTCCTAAAGAAAAATATATGGCGGTGTTTCACCTCACATTTTATCCTTTATCGTACAGTATATCCATAAGTCTGTCCATTTGATACCCCGATGCTTCCTCGGCCTTTTCGAATTGGGCTGAAAGGAGGGCTATGGTTTGCAATCGTTTGCGCCATGAGGCATCGCGGTTCCCTTTTCGTGTTTTTTTCACCGCTTCCTGGTGGCTTGTCTCCAGAAACCGCCTGAAATCTTCGGCCCCTAAGATCTTCGGACTTTCTGCCCCAGCAGGCATCCTGTTCCGCACCCCTTCCAGGGCCTCCCGGACAGCCTTAGATGCCCGTTCCAGGTCTGTGCCAGGGATCAAGTCAAGCCGTATCATGCTGGAATCCCTACTTGAAGAAGAACTTACGCGCTCCAGGTGTGAAACCCCGGAAAGGGCCCCCTCAAGAACCCGGGTTACCGCAGATTCCACGGCTTCCGGGTCTGCTCCGGTATAAGCGGTCCATACCACTAGGGAGCAGGGGATCATCTCCGGGAAGGGATCCGCTGGTTTTGCCCGTACAAAGGCGGCTTCACTTTCCAGAGCCAAGAACAGGGAAACATAGTCCAAGGTCTCTTCAAAGGCTTCCTTATTAAACCAGGTAATACCCTCGAACTGGTTTATCCCGAGAAGCCGCCTAACATCTTCGGCCTGGTAGTTTTCCCTAATCAGAGCCACCGGTGAAACGGGCATTCCGTAGATCGCCGGATCTTCAGGGCGGGTCCGGGCAAGCAGCGCCTTGGCAATCTCCGTAAGCCGATAGGCTGTTTCACCAGGAATACCCAAGGTACGCCAGGCTTCTTGCAATTTACGGTCCAGATTCCAGTGCTGTATCAGGGCCGCTGCATCTGCGCCGGAAGCCCCTGGGCCAATAATCCCCGGAAGGAGGGCCAAGACCCCATACCCCGCGGCAAAAGCCCCGGTAAAGGGTTTGGCCCGGAGTTTCGTTCCCCATGCGTGCAGCCGCTTCTGAGCCTTGGTTTGCCTGGCCTCTGGAACCACACGGCCATACTCGGCAAGCAGAAACAAGCGCTTAAGATACGCGGTAAAGTCCGCTCTTACCTGCTCCGGCGCAATAGCCCCGGCTCCGGCCTGAGTCGTACAGGTGAAGGGATCATACCTACCTTCAGCCCCCTCTCTATAATGAAGGGCAGTACGGATAAAAGCCGCGGCCGGTTCTTGCATGGAGGCCATGAAAGCCTGGATCTCAGGCTCCTTCCCTTCCGCAACGGCCTGGTTAAGGGCCGCGATAGATTCCGGCTTCAAGAGATCCATGAAGGAACCGTAGAGTTCTCCCAGGAACAGGTCCTGCAAAGCCTCTTGGGGATCCCCTACTCCCCGGCCGTTCAACCCTGCCCGGAGCTGGGCCCAGCGGCCCTGGGGGTCTTCTCGCTCATGGATGTGCAGGAAAACCTGGGTCTCATAACCTTGGAGGGCCACAAAGAAACCCTGCTCTGCAATTTCCTGGGAAGATCGGAGGTACCATAGACGGGAACGGTGTTCCCAAAAAAAGACAAAGGACTGCTCATGGTCGTGCAGGCCCAGGGCCTGAGCTAGGCTGTCTTGACGGAAGGTCCCGTCTTTCTGGGGGATGGCTACTGCGCTCTGCCGGATCCACCCGGAGCTCTGATGATAGGAATTGTTGTAGAACACCAAGGTTCGGTCTTGTCCCATCCGGTTGGAATAGGCAAAGACGTTTTCATCTACCCGGCCCTCTGGGGTAAAGACGTCGTACAAGCAGAAATCCGCGCTTCCGGAAAAAAGGAGCCGCCGCCGCATCAAAGGGAAAATCTCCCGTTCATGCCGCTCTATACAGAAAAGATCCGGCTTCTCGTCCCGGTAGGAACGGCGGTATTCCATGCCGTACTTCTCCTCAAAGCCCTCGATCTGTCCGTGGCCGAACATGGGAAGCCCCGGCATGGTTACCAAGAGGGTACAGATTCCGAAGTACTTGTCTCCCTTGCCAAACTGGGCCACCGCGGTTTCCTCATCTGGATTGTTAAGGAAGTTGACGAACCGTTTGAGAATCTCCGGGTCAAACTCCAAGGTGTTTTTGATGGTGGTCCGGTATTTGCCATTCTCCTCGTTTTTGAGCATGTTCATAAAGGCCGAGTTGTACACCCGGTGCATCCCCAGGGTACGGACAAAGTAACCTTCCATCATCCAGAAGGCTTCGGCCAAGAGCAGGGTATAGGGGGCTTCTACGGCGCAGCGATCCACCACTTCCCGCCAGAACTCCTGGGGTATGCGCTGGTTAAACTCCTCACCGGAAAGGGCATGTTCTGCCCGGCTTGCAATGTCTCCCCCCCGGCCTGGTTCAGGATACCAGAGCCGCTGGATATGCCGTTTGGCCAAGGTCATGGCCGCATCAAAACGGACAATAGAAAACTGCTTGCACACCCCAACGATGGTCCGGATCACCGCTTCTCGGGCTTCGGGATTGAGAAAATCTATCTGAGCAGTGTCATTCCAGGGCATGGAAGTGCCGTCATTACCGTGGTAGATGTACCGTACCTCTCCGGTACGATTGTCTATACGCTTGAACACCACCGCCGCATCGGTGCGGGTAAAATAGTGTTCTTCAATCTGGACGGTGATGTCATCCCTGCCTGAAAGGTTGCCGCAGGTGTACTGGTAGCCAGGAAAGGGAGGATAGGGCAGTTGAAGGAAGCGATCCGGATGTTCTATGACCCAGCGGCTATCTATCCCCGTGTGGTTGGGAACCATGTCTGAGCCAAGCCGGATGCCCCGACGCATACACCGGTCCCGGAGGCTTATGAGGCTGTCCCAGCCTCCCAATTCTTGGGCAATGTCGTAATCATAGAGACTGTAGGCGCTGGCCGCAGCTTCGGGGTTGCCGGTCCACTGTTTGATGGTCTTTGACGCGTTACTCCGTTCCCAAAGCCCAATAAGCCACAGCCCTGTAAAGCCCCGATGGGAGAGTTCATCCAGTTCTTCATCTGGGATCTGGTCCAGTCGTGTTATGGACCGGTGGTATTTCTGAGAAAGCTGAAAGAGCCACACCAAGGTACTCTTGGCAATGAGCACGGTCCGAGGCATCCAATCCTGATCTTGGCTGAACCGCTCGTATTCCACATCCAGGCTGCCGTAGGTATAGACTTCGCTGGGTCCTGGACCGAAAAACTGAGGCTTCTCCTCCTCCTGAATGACGTCCAGCCCCAAGAGGATCCGGTAACTGAACTTCTCGATGAGGAGACCCCAGTGCTTCTGCATGTACTCAAGCTGACCGCTCAAGGAATCCGGGGAGGCCAGGGCAGGAGCACGCAGCATGTCCCAGAGGTTCATCCCATCCGGGCCAAAGGGAGGGAGCGCGGTAAGATGCTCCTGCAGTTCATTCACGGCCTGGGTATACACGGTCTTTTCCGCAAGGGATGCATCGTCAAAAAGAAACTGAAAAGGACTAAAACCAGGGTTGAGATTCGCGAGGGCCAGGAGCAACAGTTCTTCCAGCGCCAGGGAACGGCAGCTTTCCCGGCCTTCAAAGCCCTGGAGATAGGCTGCTACTGTACGGTTTCCCTGGTAGACCTGCTGGGGCGGGAAGATCTCCCCAAAGGCATGCAAGAGCGTTTCGGTGTCGTTCTGTCCCAGATGGCTTGCAAGACGCAGGAGGGCCGTATCAAACACATCAGGTTGTACCGCTTGCCGGTACAAGGCGACCACATAATGAAGGATTTCGTCAATGAGGCCCATAGCATGGAGCTGCCCCGCCTTAACCAGCCTTTCAGGATGGCGGGGGTCAATCTGGGCGTTGAGTTTTGCCGTAAGCTCCCGGACTTGCCGGAAATCCACCAACACCACATTACCCCGAAGGGAGAACAGGGTATGATCCAAGCCGCATGCATCCCTAAGTTCCCGGTGGATATGGAATTCTTTTACCGGTTCAGATCCGGCGCTGCTGGGAGAGGAAGGTATATGGGGCGATTCGAGCCTGGTCAGATGGATGGGGATCCGGATCATTGGCTCTTCCCCTTTTGAGGCTTTGGCGGTTTTGCTGCAGGGGCAATTTCACTCAGTTCCCGTACGGCCCGCACCAGGTGCTGATCTTCCCCGATTTCCTTAATAGATGCGGGAAGCCGATAGGTCCAGTTGAAATCATCCACCGTACCAGGCACATTGATCCGTTCCCGGGCCGGATTCGGGGCATACCACCGAGGGGAAAGGTGGAGGAGATCCTGCATCTGAAACACCCGGAACTGGGACGCAGCGCCGGCAATCTTAGCAAGGATGATCTTAGCGGTGTAGGGGTTGTACTTGGAGGCGAGAGACGGCTCCCCAATAAAGGCAGCGAACTGTTTCTGATCCGCCTCATTTTCCCACCATTCCCGGAGGGTGGAACTATCATGCACCGCCGGGGTACAGACGCTTAAAGGGGGATACTCGGTCAAAGGAAGGTAGGGCTCTCCTGGCTCATCCCAGTACCGGGACCAGCGGATTACCCTAAGCCCTAGGATTTTGAGCTTGGTGAGCACTCGGGGCACACAGTCAGGTACCGCGCCCAAGTCTTCTGCGCAGGGGAGCATGGCGGAGGATTCCTTAAGCATGGTTAAGAGCTTCTTTCCCTGCCGTTCCCACGTCCGCTCCGAGGCTTGCCGGTTTTGCACCAGCAGGGCCTCCAAGTTCTGCTGCTCCTCCTTTGAAAGGGAGGCGTAGGCCCGGGAGTTCCGGTAATACCACACCGGAGCGTACCGGCCCTTGGCATATTCCAGGAATATCCGGTTATCCCAGGCAGCCAAGAGATAGGCCTTTGCCGCAGGATGCAGATCCAAGGCTTCGATGTCTTTTTCCCCCTTGATACGTTCCTTAAAGAGCCACAGATCCTCCTCGCCTATCCGGTCCAAGGCTAGGGTAAAGACCCGTTCCGCTTCTACTGCCAGGGCAGCAGAGGTAAGGCCCCCGGTTCTGAGGCTGTTCCATACCTCCTCAGTAGGAATATGGGGCTTTGAAACCCAGCGTATCCGGCCCGCATCAAACCCAAGTCCGCTCAAGTCCTTACCGGTAAGGGGAACTGTAGGTACAAACCGGCCTAGGATTGCGGAAATATCCTCCCGCCGGGAAGCCCAGATCCGGAAAAAGCCCAACACATGATCGATCCGGTAGGCCCGGTAGTATTTCTCCGCCACTTTGAGCCGGTTTTTCCACCAAGCATAGCCGTCTTTGGCCTGGGTCTGCCAGTTATAGATGGGAAATCCCCAATTCTGTCCCAAGGGACTGTACATATCCGGAGGCGCTCCGGCGGAGAGGTCCTGGTGGAAGTATTCAGGATGGGCCCAGACATCGCAGGAATCTTCGTTCATCAAGATGGGAATATCTCCTTCCAGGATGATTCCCAAGGCTTTAAGGGCTGTTGCGGCCTTGCGGAACTGGGTATCCAGGGCTTCCTGCACCCAAACCCAGAAGAGATGCTGGACCCAGAGGTTAGGATCTTCCCAAAGGGCTTGAATGTCCCTGGCAGTAACCTTCTGGTGGCTTTCCCATTCCTGCCAGCTCTTTTCTCCCTGGGCTTCTTTGAGCCTGCGGTAGACCGCGTATTCCTTAACCCAGGGGTTCTCGTGGATCCAAGAAGCCAGGGACCCGCCGGGTTTGGCTTTATCTGCGATGTTTCCTTCATGGGCCTCGTACAGTTTCCGCAGCAACTCCATCTTGGCCCGGAGGAGTTTGTAATAGGGGAATCGGGGTTCATCTCTAAAAAAGGTACCCAGTTGTGCCTCGACTTTTTCGACAAAGGAAGGCTCTGCAGCAGCCTCCGGGAGATCTTGGAGCCGGAGGTAGAGGGGGTGTAAGGCGCAAGAAGAGAGCGCACTGTAGGGGGAACTATCGTAACCGGTATCGTTTACCGGTAATAACTGGATGAGCGCAAGGCCCATGTTCTTACAAAGTTCCCCAAAAGCAGGTAAGTCAGCGAATTCACCGACTCCTATAGATTGTTCGCCTCGCAAGGCTCCGACTGGAATAACCGTACCGACAAGACGCGGTTCGGAAGGGATTGGTTGTTTCTGAGCAAGGCCCATTATATCCTCCTTAATTATGTACTTTGAGTATATTCCTAAGAGAGAAGACATAATAGGGCGTAAGACCAAAATTTTCACGCAATGCCCCGCCAGCGGGTTTAATGCCCCTGTAGGGCAGTGGTGATAAGTTATCACAGCGTCCCTTGCTTCTTGCGCTTGGAGCTTCGGGGCCAAGCCCACAATAGAGGTGAGCACACTCCCCAGGGCGTTTAATGCCCCTATAGGGTAGTGGTGATAAGCGGTCGAGGCGCCTCTTGCTTCAAGCCTCCTAGGGTTTGGGATAAACCTTCCAGAGGTTTGGGGATCTAGCACGCTGAGCAGTCGGGGGTCTCACACCTGCCTTGATGCAAGTTTATATCAACCTTGATGAGAGTCTCACACCCGCCTTGATGCAAGTTTGCATCAACCTTGATGAGAGTCTCGCACTCGCCTTAGTGTGAGGTTCACACCTGCCCTAGTGCGTACCTTATACCTGCCTTGCCCCTTGCTTCGAGGCTTTACTGCTTCGGGGCCAAGCCCACAATAGAGGTGAAAACGCGCCGCCCGATGTAGGAACGAAGGGACGTGCGCCCTTATCCCTTACCCCGCGGCCCCCCACTACGCCCACTGCAAGTGCTTGAAAATCCTTGCTATAAGGAAGCATACTTAATTAAGAGGAAACAATGAGTGCCCCCCTTTCCCCTTATCATCTTGGTAAGGCCCGTGAACTGTACAA
>JAIRLU010000024.1 GCA_031259215.1 Treponema sp.
ACCACAGAACTGAAAGACGACCTGGGAACCGCCTTGGACCTCTATAACGACGCATGGTTTAACTCAATCCGCATCGGAAACTAGCACCTGCGGTGGGCGTAGCGGGGGGCTGCGTGGTAAGGGATAAAGGCGTACGTCCCTTCGTTCCTACATCCTGCGGAGCGTGCTTAGCTATATTGTGGGTTGGTTCCAAAGCAGCAGAGGCTTGAAGCAAGAGGCGCCCCGATTGCTCATCACCGCTGTCCTACAGGGGCATGAAGCCCGCTGGCGGGCACCTGTGGTGGGCGTAGCGGGGGGCTGCGTGGTAAGGGATAAAGGCGTACGTCCCTTCGTTCCTACATCCTGCAGCGCGTTCTCACTTATATTGTGGGCTTGGTTCCAAAGCAGCAGAGGCTTGAAGCAAGAGGCGCCCCGATTGCTCATCACCACTGTCCTACAGGGGCATGAAACCCGCTGGCGGGCAAGGGGCGCTGTGATAGCTTACCACCACTGCCCTACAGGGGCATTAAGCCCGCTAGCGGGCTGGATAAAACCGGCTTTGCTCTGCCCAAAGCCCCAGGGCCGGATTGGGTACAAAGAAAACCCGTTCTCCATCGGGCAAGGTATTCCAGCCCAGCCCTAAGGTCTTGGGATCATACCGGGACAAGCCCTCGGCTAAATCCCCCCACTGGTAACCTACCCCTTCAATCTCGGCCCGGCTCACCCCTGGACCCGGACAGTACCGTACGGTAAACCGGTCTTCACTGGAACCATGAATGAGATGGGCCGCAGCAGAAAGGCTCCCCGCAAGTTCCCGGTCTTGGTTCACCCGCTCCTGGATGACCTTTCCTGGCCGGTACCCATGCTTACGGATAAGGACATCGTTTCCAGGATCTTCCCCGAACCGTTCAAGCCCTGGAGCAAGAATCACAAGCTCCCCGCGGTCAGCCATAGCCATACGGGTCCGGTAAATCCCTTTGTTCCCCAACCAGGTACTGCGGAATTCTTCCGGATCCAGGTAGACCACTGCTTTTTGGATAGGCTCATCCAGGATATCCACGTTTACCTCTCGTGCAAGCGCGGCAGCGGCTTCAAAGCAGTCCCGGCCAAATCCGATATACAGCCCCCGAACCGCCAAAGATCCCCGGCTTTTACCCGCGGCAGCGGCTTCTGCATCGGTTCGGGCGCCCACTACGGTTAAAACCCAGAGAATGGGAGGTAAGCGGTTTCCGAAACGGCGCATTCCCTCGTCGAACATGGCCCGAACCGGGGTATCAGTTCGGCCCATCATCCGCTCCATCCCATAGGAAGCTCCTACAAAATGGCTCTTGTCAATGGCTTCTTTGCCGCCGGTTCCCACAAAAATATTCTTCGCATGATTGGCCATACCCACCACCTCATGGGGTACCACTTGGCCAATAGAAAGGATCAGGGAAAAGCCTCCATCCCGGAGCAGCTTATTCACCTGCACCGGCCAATCGTAGCGGGCCGCCCCTTGTGAAACCGCTGCTACCCAGTCTGCCTCCAGCCGGCCCAACTCGACCACATCCTGCCGCCAATCATGGGGCATGAATTTATCAGGAGCGGTTCCAGGGAACATACGGCTCAGTTCCGCCTTGGTCATAGCAATATGGGTACCCAAAGCAGGCATGACCGCTCCCAGAGGGTTCTTCTCATTGCCGGCAAGTTCCCGAAAGGCCAGGTCTGTAAAATACCCTGCCCGGGAATGGAACCGGGTTATATCTGGAGGGAGGATGAGCAGCGGTCCCACATCGCCTAGGTCCTCCAGCGCTTTGAGCAAGGCCTCGGAAAAAAGCGCATCCAGCGTGGGGTCTGCCATATCCGCCTGGACTCCGCCTTGAGCAACATAGGTCATTCCCATCCCCTTAACTCACCGGTTTGCTATTGAATTGATTTACCATGAGGGTCGGCTGATGGGTTGCATCCAAGGTGTCCCGCCAGAGATTCCCTTCGGGATCCACATGGCTTCGGTGAGAAATAGCCGCCTTCATGGGTAGATGCACGAATTCGTTGTTTACCAGGCCAATGATGACCTTGGTTTTTCCTGCCATAGCCGTATGAGCCGCGGCATTACCCAAGCGTTCACAGTAAATAGAATCTCCTGGCTCTGCAGGAGCGGAACGGATGATATAACTGGGATCAATGTACTTTAAGTTGATCTCAATTTTTTTCTCGTCAAAATGACTTTGGATCCGGTCCCGCAAATAGGTACCCACATCCGCCATTTTGAGATTTCCCCCGGCATCGGTTTTCACCTCTTTGACCAACTGCTCTTGCATGGCCCCTTCCGCCACCACCACCACCGCATGTTTCCGTTTTTTAAGCCGTTCTTCCAAGTGGTGCAAGAAACCGTTGTAACCCTCCAGGTTGAAGGGGACTTCGGGAATAAGGACAAAATTCACCTCATGGCTGGCCAGGGCAGTATGAGCGGCAATGAACCCTGACTCCCGGCCCATGAGCTTGACTAAGCCGATGCCGTTAATTTGGGAATTGGCCTCCATGTGGGCCGCGGCTACTACATCCACGGCCTTAGCGACTGCAGTATCAAAACCAAAAGACTTTTGTATAAACGCAAAGTCATTGTCTACGGTTTTTGGTATTCCCACCATGGCGATTTTCAGTTTTCGCTTGCTTATTTCCTCGGCAATGTCCAGAGAACCTCGCTGGGTACCGTCTCCTCCGATGGTAAAGAGCATGTTCAGGTTAAGCTGTTCCATAGCGTCCACGATTTTGCTTACCTCTTTGCCCCCACCCCGGGCGCTTCCCAGATAGGTTCCCCCGAGCTTATGGATATTATCCACATTTTCCGGATTCAATTCCCGGATGGGGTACTGGTACTCTGGGAGGAACCCTTTGTATCCGTAACGGATTCCTGTAATCCGATGTACCCCATACCGGTACCATAAACACCGGACAATAGCCCGAATCACATCGTTGATTCCCGGGCATAGGCCGCCGCAACTTACGATACCTGCATGAACATGGGCGGGCATGAAATAGATCATCTCCCGTGGCCCTGCACATTCAAAAACCTGACCTCGTTCAATCCGAGCCTGGTCTCCCAGGGTCGCTTCTGCACTCAGCCGGATAAATTGATCGTCCGTAACATAATTAGCGATAAAATCACCCTTGACATTAGACATAACAATAGGCGATTTAATATTACGCTTTCCCAGTTCCTCAATGGTAAAATCAGAGGTTTCACTCATGGACGCCCCCCTTTGCTCAATTTTGTAGATAGCTCAACTGGTTTTTTCAAAACCCGGTTAGTTTTGAAAAAACCAAAGCTAGTATATACGATTATTTCTATATATAGTATATAGAGTATTATAGTTATTTTTCATGAATAGACAAGAGCGGCTTTTCCAAAATCTGACCATTTGAAAAAGCCGGAGTATAGATAGAGAAGCGATAAAGATAGCAATCTATGACAAGACGCAGAAAAAAAATGGGATTTCAATTATCACGTCATGCTCCCGTGCTTCAGCAGATTGAGGAACGACTTGAAAAGATTGAAACGAAACTGGCGTATCTGGAAGATTTTCTAACGAGGCTTCAGGGTACCCTGTTAGAGAGGGACCGGGTGTTTGACCGGATCCAGGAAGAACACCGGGCTATGAGGAGTAGGTTGTTGCAGATTTACCAGGAATTGGAAACCCTGCCCCACCAGAAACCACCCCACTATTAAGCGGATCCGGATGAGAAAAGGGTCCTCCCAGGGGACCATAATGAAATTATATGACAAGGAGTTAGGTATGTCGAAAAAGGTACTGGTTCTCTTGGCTGAAGGCTTTGAGGAGGTGGAGGCCATCACCCCCATAGATTACCTTCGCCGGGCTGGGATTGAGGTGCAGGTGGTCTCCATTGCTGGAGACGGGACGTTGCAGGTGCGGGGATCCCACGGCCTAGCGGTACAGGCAGAAGTTCGTCTTCAGGATGCGGCTCAGGATACTTCCTGGGACGGAGTGCTGCTTCCCGGCGGTATGCCGGGAGCATCCCATCTTGCCGCATCTGAAACCGTGGGCGCCCTGGTAAAGGCTCTGGCCGGTGCGGGAAAATTAGTGGCCGCCATCTGTGCGTCCCCGGCAGTGGTGCTCTTTCCCTTGGGCCTCTTACAAGGCCGCAGGTTTACCTGTTTTCCCGGTACGGAAAGCACGGTTTCCGGGGCCCAGTGGGTGGAAGACAAGGTGGTCCGGGACGGAAACATCATCACCAGCCGCGGGGCAGGAACTGCGGGCCTCTGGGCAACGGAGATCATTGCCTACTTGACGGATTCGGATACTGCCCAGAAGATAGCAGCTACGGTATTGCTCTAATCTAAACCCCACCCGCCAGCGGGTTTAATGCCCCTGTAGGGCAGTGGTGATAAGCCATCACAGCGCCCCTTGCCCGCCAGCGGGTTTAACGCCCCTGTAGGGCAGTGGTGATAAGTTCTCACAGCGCCCCTTGCTTCGAGTCCTTGCTACTTCGGGGCCAAGCCCACAATATAGGTGAGGACACGCCGCAGGATGTAGGAACGAAGGGCCGTGGGCCATTATCCCTCACCACGCAGCCTCCCGCTACGCCCGCCAGCGGGCTTAACGCCCATGACGGGCCGTGATGGTAAGAGAATAGGTCGCCCCTTGCTTCAGGGCTTTGCTACTTTGGAGCCAAGTCAACAATATAGGTGAGGACGCTCCCCAGGATGTAGGAACGAAGGGATGTGCGCCCTTATCCCTCACCACGCGGCCCCCTGCCACGCCCACCGCAGGTGCGAAGGGCCATGGGCCCCTATCCCTCACCACACGGCCCCCCGCTACGCTCACCGCAGGTGCAAAGGGACGTGCGCCCTTATCGCTTACCCCGCAGCCCCCTACTACGCCCACTGCAAGTGCTTGAAAATCCTTGCTATAAGGAAGCATACTTAATTAAGAGGAAACAATGAGTGCCCCCCTTTCCCCTTATCATCTTGGTAAGGCCCGTGAACTGTACAA
>JAIRLU010000038.1 GCA_031259215.1 Treponema sp.
AATCGTCTCGGCAGACACCCGCATTTCAGCCTGTTGCGGGTATTCCACCTGTAACCGGCCTGCTATTTGGTCCGGTGAGCGGTCTTTTTTGAACCAGTCCTTAACGGTGGCCATTAAGGGAGCATTGTCCCTCTTGGGCCGCCCCTTGGATTCCAGCCGCCGCTGTCCGGCTTGCTGCGGGCTTCCGCTCATGTCTTAAGCCCCTGCTCGCTATTATGGGCCAATTCTCGGTATACGCTGCTAAGGTGTTTCCCTAAAATGACCGCGATACAACATTTGGCCAGCCGCATGCCGACCATTGCCTGTAGCGCAATCCTTTCATCCCTGGTAACCTGAGTATACGGCATCGGCGGACTTACCGTCCGACTCCTCCGGCGGATGGTTTTGCCGCTTCAGTTTACCGGACTTGACGATGCCTTTTCTATGCCCTGTTATTTTCGCACTTCAGATTTGATTTGGCCTAGGAAAGAAAGCCCGTGAAAGGGAGCGCTGCTACATGAGGGGCGCAAAGACCCTGAGCACTTCCTGCAGGATCCGCTGGAAGGCGTTTCGGGCGCAGTCTTCCCAGGTGATCTGATGGCAGTGGGGAAGGGTTTTAAGGAAATCTCGTTTTATGGACGCCACCGCGGGGTTTTCATAGATACAAACCCCGCACTCAAAATGCAGATAGAGACTGCGGAAATCCAGGTTCGTGGTTCCTACCGTGGCCACCTGGTCATCAGAGACAAAGGTCTTACAGTGGTTGAAACCATGGGCATATTCGTAGATCTGGACCCCCCCTGCAAGCAGTTGCCGGTAATATGAACGGGAGGTAATAGCCAGGATCTTCTTGTCCCAGCGGTGGGGGGTGATGATTCGCACGTCCACTCCACTTTTGGCGGCTAAGGTCAGGGCAGAAAGGAGATTATCATCCACCACGAGGTAAGGGGTATTGATATAGACGTAGGTTTTCGCGTTGTTGATGATGTGGAGGTAGACATGTTCCCCCACATTTTCATCGTCCAAGGGGCTGTCCGCGTAGGGCTGTACAAAGCCCTCTGCAGGAACCGGACAGCCCTCGTTTTCCCAGGGGTACAAGGCCCGGTAATTCTCCTCCGCCTCCTGCTCCCGTTCCAGGTTCCACATGTGCAGAAAAATCAGGGTAAAGGCCCAGGCTGCCTCTCCTGAAACCATAATAGCTGCATCCTTCCAATGGCCGAACCGATCTATGGCGTTGATATATTCATCTGCCAGGTTAATACCGCCGGTAAAAGCGACCTTCCCGTCAATGACCAGGATCTTCCGGTGATCCCGGTTGTTCTGGAGGGAGGAGAGAATCGGCTTAAAGGGGTTGAACACCATACACTTGATCTTATTTCGCTCCAAGTGCGCATTGAAATTCGGCGCGAGGGACATGAAACAACCCAAGTCGTCATAGATGATCCGTACATCCAGGCCTGCTTTGGCTTTTCTTTCCAGGATTGCGATGATGGGGTTCAGCATGGCCCCATGCCGCAGGATAAAGAATTCCATGAAGATATACTGTTCCGCCTTTTCCAAGGCATCAAGGACCGCCTGAAAAAACCCTTCTCCAGAGTCAAAATAGTCCGTATGGGTATGGGTATAGACCGGATACCCGGCATAGTTCTGAAGGTACCGGGCTAGGGACAGATAGTCCTTATGCCCTGCGGAGAGGTCCTCAAGGGCCGTTCCGGGGAGGGTTAAGAGGGGACGGCATTTCACGTCCCCGGTTTTCGTGAGCCTTCTAAGTTTGCGGGAATGGGATTGGGAATGAAACACAATGTACAAAAAGCCGCCGACAATAGGAAAGAGCAGAATCAGGAATATCCAGGTTAATTTATAGGCGGGTTTTTCTTTTTTATTGAGAATATACAGACAGACTACGATGCTTAAGGCATTGAGGCATATACTACCATAGCGAAAAATCAGGCTTCCCCCGGCAATGACCCCTAATATAAAACTCATCTGGATAAGCAGTATGGTTATGACATACACACGGCGCCTAAAAAGGACCCGAGCCCATTCTTTTTTCATGGTTTATGCTGTACCTACAAGCCCTGATAGGTCCGAAATTGTATACAAGGAACGTTAAACCGGCCAGATCCCTGCTCCCTGACGAAGGAGCGTAACTTCATCGCCGCTTATATCAAGGATGGTAGAGAATATCCGCATTTGTTCTTCTCCACTGTCCAAGATAAGATCCAACCCTTCTATGGTATCCAATTCCCAGGCCTCTTGAAACAGCTCTTCTTCTGGAATCGGGGGAAGCTCCAGAATATCCGGATCCGCCGGCAGCGGATCCTCCTGGAAGCCGGGGATCATGCTGCGTTTTGCGGTTATCGAATACAAGGGCAATCCCAGGGTGCGGGTGATTCCCAAGGCTACCGGATGATTCGGGATCCGGACCCCCAGTTCCTTGCGCCGCAATCCCAGGGTCTTTTCAGTACCGCGGAGGGTTTTGAGGATAAATACATACGGTCCCGGGGTAAGTCGATTGATGAGTCGAAACCGGGTGGTATCCATCTGGCACCATTCCCCGAATTGAGCGATAGCAGAACACAAGAGGGTAAAATGCCGCTCATCCCGCTCCCCTGAGAGGGACCTCAGCTTTTTGATGCCTTCCGGGGATTTAAAAGAGCAGGTTATGCTCCAACTGGTATCGGTAGGCAAGGCCACGAGCCCTCCCTCCGCGAGGGCCTTGGCCCCTCGATCGAGAATCCGATCATCCATATTACCAGAAACGATGTATTCAACCATAGGATCCCAACCTTTTGCTGAAACCATACCTAAGCTGCATACTCTAAGTGTACCATACCTTAGGTTTCTTTTCTAGATTTTTCTACACCCCCTCCGGTTTATCCAGAGGGGGTGAGGCCTTATATAAAATAGTATATAGAACTGTATGAAAGAACATACAAGATGCATGCTTCCATAGGATTGCACTGATTTTTACGCTGCCTATTTCCTTATAATAACAAGAATTATACTATTCTTTTATAATAATCCCCTTCATGGCATATAATTTGCTTATATTAGTATCAAAAATATTATCGGAGGATACTATGCGCACAATACGGGGCGAAAAGAAGACTACTTCTTCAGGAGACGATGGTTTACAGGCGTATTTTAAGCAGGTTAAACGGATTCCTTTGCTCACTTTTGAAGAAGAATTGGCCCTGTCGAAACGTATACAACAGGGAGATACCGCAGCTCGCCAAAAATTAATAGAAGCTAATCTACGGCTTGTGGTTAAAGTGGTCCAGACGTATCTTGCCCTGGATGTCCCATTCATGGATCTGGTTCAGGAGGGCAATCTGGGACTCATCCATGCTGCCGAGAAATATAGCCATGAAAAAAATGTCCGCTTTTCCACCTATGCGAATTGGTGGATTCGCCAGTTTATTAGCCGCTTCCTCGCAGATAAACGGCGGATCATCCGTTTGCCCTATCGGAAAGAAGCAACCTTCCGTAAAATCCGAAACGCCTATCACCTATTAAGTCAGTCCCTTATGCAGCAGCCCAATACCAAAGCCATAGCACGGGAAGTGGGCATTCCCGTAAAAGATGTAGAATTCATCCTCACCATGACTAACGGTCTCGTATCCCTGGATATAGAAGGGGACGAGGAATCACCGGCGCTCCTGGATATCCATGCAGACTATACCTACAACCCTGAACGGGAGTTTTTCCAGAAAGCCGCGCTGAAGGATACCCTACAGATGCTGCTCAATCGCTTAAAGGACCAGGAAAAACGGATCCTCATGTACCGGTATGAGCTTAAAGGGAACAAAAAGTACAGCCTCAGGACAATAGGGGATAAGATGGGCATGTCTGCAGAAACGGTCCGTCAGATCGAGTTAAAAGCCCTTAAAACGATCCGCGTCCATGCCGAGGAATTTCGGGACAGCCTCTACGGAGAAGCAATGTAATCCATGGACGCTGCCAGAAACACGCCGGGATGCATCCCGCAAGACCCTGTTTCTGGCAGCGCCCCGCTATCGTGCATCATAGTTCTTTTGTAGCCATTTGTGGTATTCCCCACTTTGAATCTTCTCAATCCATTGCGGATGTGCCAGGTACCAGTCCACGGTTTTTGCAAGCCCGGTTTCAAAATCGACACTTTGTTTCCAACCTAGTTCCCCCTTTAATTTCGAACAATCAATCGCATAACGCCGGTCGTGTCCAGGCCGGTCTTTTACAAAGGTGATGGAGCCTTTTATGGTGTCTGGGGCGATACCGGTCTTGCGAGACACAAGAGCAATGAGGGTATGCAGGAGGGTGATGTTTTCCCACTCATTTTCTCCACCGATGTTGTATTTCTCACCAATACGGCCACTGGTGATAATGGTCCACAGGGCGCGGGCATGATCCTCCACATACAGCCAATCCCGGATATTTTTACCGTCCCCGTATACCGGCAGGGCTTTACCCGAAAGCATATTAAGGATCATCAGGGGGATCAATTTTTCAGGAAACTGATAAGGGCCGTAGTTGTTTGAGCAGTTTGAGAGGGTAATCGGCAATCCATAGGTATGGTGATAGGCCATCACCAGATGATCGCTTGAAGCCTTGCTGGCAGCATAGGGTGAACGGGGGTCATACGGGCTGGTTTCGGTAAAATACCCTGTTTCCCCTAAGGAGCCATACACTTCATCGGTACTGATATGGTGAAAAAGCACCCCTTCTGAGGAGGTTCCCCAGTACTGCCGGGCGGCCTCAAGAAGGGTAAAAGTTCCAAGGACATTGGTCTTGACAAACGCTTCTGGCCCCACAATCGAACGGTCCACATGGCTTTCTGCAGCAAAATGCACCACCGTATCGATCTCATAATGCTTGAAAAGGGATTGTACCAGCTCAGGGTTACCAATATCCCCAGGTTCAAAAAAATACCGCTTCCCCCCATGACGGGCCTCAATGTCTTCAAGACTTGAGAGATTCCCTGCATAGGTGAGGGCGTCTAGATTGATAATCCTCCCGGAAAATACATGCTCTGGGCTTAAGAGCAGACGGATAAAGTTAACGCCGATAAATCCTGCACCGCCGCTTACCAGCAGGTTTTTGCATGATCTCATTAGGGTACACTCCTTGCTATTTACAAGACTGGTGAGACAACCTCACCGTACATTAAAAAGCAGAGTTGTTCAGAAACCTCAGTTTCTGAACAACTTCCGCTTAAAAAACAGCAAAATGCGGAGCATTTTGCAAGACTTGTTCGATAACCAACCGAGTTATTGAACAAGTCCAGTGATCCCATACTATAGAAC
>JAIRLU010000200.1 GCA_031259215.1 Treponema sp.
ACAAGGGTTCCTGGTTGTTGATGCAGGTACGGATTTCGTACCACACCCCCTGTTTCAGTATCCGTAATGGTCTCATATAGCGTAATAGGGGATTGATAGGCCATTTTGTTTTAATTAAACCGTACATAACAGAGAAAAAAACAGAGGGAATCCCCGCCAGGGGGCTTAACGTCCCTATAGGGCAGTAGTGATAAGCCATCGAAACGCTCCTTGCCTCAAGCCCTTGCCGCTTCGGAGCCAAGCCCACAAATAGGTGAGCACACTCCCCAGGATGTAGGAACGAAGGGACGTGGGCCTTTATTCATCCTCCACCGTGTACAGCGTCGGCGTATCCCAGCCGTCTCCAACGGAACAAGCCGCGTTCACCAACGCATGGCGGAACGCGGTGCAGAACTTGGCCTACGCCATCGGCACCCATTTTCAAGGGCAAACCGAAGTGGTCCTACAGTCCGAAGGCTGGTCCAGCGGCATTGAGGACGCCTACACCCTCTCGGTGGAGACCGCTTCTTTTTCTGCAGGAGTACGGCTCAGCCGCGTCCGGGAAGCCGCACGGAAAATTGAACGGCAAGACGAGGGCTACATTGCCCGGATCCTCGCGGCCATGCCCAGGGAAGACTACAACAAAGCCCTGTCGTACCTTGAAAACGAAGCCGCAGCTTTCAGGACCTACGGCTTCTTCGCTCAAAAAGGCCAGGCCCCTGCCGTGGGACCAGGCAAACCAGGAGCCGCGCCTGCAGGCTTCGAGGATTACTCCGCATGGCTGCAAAGCTCCTGCGTCATTATCGCGGTGGAAGATGCGCAGCCTGGGGCACAAACCGCGGTGCAAATTGCGGAACAGCTAGACCTGTTCATCAAAAAGGTGTACCGAAGCGCAGCGGTTTTTGCAGAAATCCTCAAGGCGGATTCGCCCGCGAGGACATACCATGCCCGCATCGTATACGGCGCTGCGCGCTACTACGACGGCCTGCTGCGGGCGCTGCAAAACACCGGGCTGTTCTCCATCCGCCGGGAAAACTCCATGCTGGTACTAGTACATTGTGTCAATTAAAACCATACAAATAATCCATGCCGTGCTCTTATGAAGTCATCTTATACGAAGAGGTGAAATCATACTGAGAGGGAAGCACATCAAAATCGAACTCAGTTCGACGGTACGGAGCGATCTCGAAAAGTATTCGAAGACCGGAAAACACCGTGTCAGACTGGTACATCGAGCAAAAATAATTCTCGGACTTGATGAAGCGGACGGACGCACACCATTGACCTAGGCACGGATTGCAGAAAAGCTCGGAGTTGCCCGTCAAACCGTGAATGATGCGAAGCGGGCATTCATCGCGGCAGCAAGCACGGCTGCATTTTTGCGGCGAAAGAAGCGCGAAACGCCGCCCGTTGAGCCAAAGATTACCGGTGAAGTGGAAGCTCATATCATTGCGCTCGCGTGTACTCCCGTACCGCAGGGGTACGCAAAGTGGAGCGTCCGCCTGTTGGCCGACAAATGCGTGGAATTACAGTATATTGATTCAATTTCGTTTAAGTCAGTTCAACGGGTTTTAAAAAAACTCACCTCAAACCGCACCTAAAAGCGTAGTGGTGCATACCTCCCGAGCAAAACGCCGCGTTTGTTGCCGCGATGGAAGATGTGTTGGAAGTCTATTCACGGGCATATAATCCGGCCAAACCGGTGGTCTGTATGGATGAGAAACCATTTCAATTGCTCGGTGAAGTTCGCGAGCCGATCACGATGAAACCCGGTATTGTGGAGAAAGTCGACAGTGAGTACCAACGTGAGGGCACCTGCAGTATTTTCATGTTCACGGAACCGCTTGCCGGCTGGCGATACGCGGAAGCGTTTGAGCACAGAACCAAGAAGGATTGGGCGCATCGGATGAAATGAGTTTTGGACAATCAGTATCCGAACGCGGAAAAAGTCGTATTGGTGATGGATAATCTTAATACGCATGTGATTTCGTCGTTGTATGAAACGTTTCCAGCCGAAGAAGCATTCCGTTTGTCCCAACGCCTGGAGATTCACTACACGCCCAAACACGGCAGCTGGCTTGATATTGCTGAAATTGAACTCTCAGCGCTTGCGTGCGGCACAGGATCTCGGCAATCGTAGGATTCCAAGCATCAAGGCGCTCAATAAGGATTTGCGTACGTGGGAAACCACACGTAATGCCGCTCAAAAGGGGGTCGACTGGCATTTTACTACCGATGCCGCTCGTACTAAACTTAAACGGCTCTACCCTATTATTTTGTAAGGTATTAGTTGACACATAGTGGTATATAGCACATTTAAAAATATCAATGGTTTACTTACGAATTTCTTAATATAACACCATACGAGCAGGGCCAGTACCATGCTATTTCCTTGTGCCATAAGAAGTTATGCTTTGTATTATATCCATCCGATACCAGTTATTTCTTTATCATGTAAGGAATTAAAGAGGTATATGCCCTTGCGCCGGGTATAGGAGCACCGCTCATTGATCAAAGGGCTTTGCGAAGTGTAGAATGAAAAACCCCGCCGCCTGCTTACGCGCACTGGGGCGGGGTGCTTGCAGATTGAGCGGAGAGCCACAGGGGTGAGCCATAGCAAGGCCGGGGTACTACGCATAAAGTACAGAAAAAAACAGGGAACAGGGGATGTCGAGTAATCAACGGTTTTTTAATCGAGAGCTTTCCTGGATAGACTTTAACGAGCGGATCCTGGAAGAAGGGCTCAGGCAGGAGCTCCTTCCCCTGGATCGGTTTAGGTATTTGTCTATCGTCTCCTCCAACTTCGACGAATTCTTCATGATTCGGGTAGCAGCCATGAAACAAGCCTACAAGGGACGTACCGGCGGAACCCCTCCGGATCCGGCAGGCATGAGTTACGAAGATCAGTTCAACCGAGGGGCCGCGAAGATCCGTTCTATAATCCTCAGGCAATATGCCTGCCTTGAGCAGGAGATCTTCCCTGCCCTGGCTCAAGGAGGCTTGGAACTCCTGCGGCCTCCTGCCTATACGCCGGATCATTGGGAGTACCTCGACTCCTTCTTTATGCAGGACATTTACCCCCTGCTCACCCCCTTACGAATCGAAGATACCGAAGTCCTCCCTTCTATTGAGAGTTACTCCCTCTACGGGGCCTTTCTCCTCTCCCCCGAAAGCCCGGAGGAAACGGCCAGGGTGGACCGGATCTCCCTTATCCAGATTCCGCCGGTTCTGGATCGGATCATCTGGCTGCCTCCGCATCGGCAGGCCCCTGAAGGCGCCCCTCCAGAGAAAACCTCTTGGACCCTCCTGGAAGATCTGGTCCTGACCTTTGGGGCTGCCCTCTATCCTGGTTACCGGGTTAAGGAACAGATGCTCTTTAAAATTAACCGGGATGCGGATTTTTCAGTAGATGAAAAGCGGGATGAAGACTTTATTGAAGCTATGGAAGAGGTGCTGGAAAGCAGGGGAAAGTCTATGGCAGTACGGATGGTTTTTTCTCCCGGGAGTCAACGGCTTCGGAATGAGCTTTCCCGGCGCCTGCTATTGGATGCCCAGGATCTCTATGAGGTACGGGGCCCGTTGAATCTGAGAAACTTATTGGAACTGGTCCATACCCCGGGGTTTGATCATCTCCGGGAAAATCCCTGGAGAATCTATGGAAACCCCAGTTTCGCCGATATTTCTCCCGATGCATCCCTCTGGGATAGGATATGCCAGAAGGACCTGCTCCTCCACCTTCCCTACCAGTCCTTTGATCCGGTGATCCGGTTCTTTCAGGCTGCTGCCTCCGATCCCCAGGTGATTGCTATTAAAACCGCCCTCTATCGGACCAGTGGTAATTCCCCCATCGTGAAAGCCCTCGAAGAGGCGGCGCTCAAGGGAAAACAGGTAACTGCGGTGGTGGAGCTTAAAGCCCGGTTTGATGAAGAACGAAATATTTCCTGGGCAAACCGGCTGGAAAAGGCCGGGGTTATTGTGATCTATGGGCTCTCCCGGCTCAAGGTCCATGCCAAGGTTTCCCTGATTATCCGCCGGGAGAACGACCGGATCAAACGGTACGTCCACCTTTCCACCGGGAACTACAACGATAAGACCGCCAAGATCTACGAGGACATCGGCATCTTTACGGCTCGAGATGAAATTGCCTTTGATGTGGGGCTGCTCTTTAACATGATTACCGGCTATTCGGTCATTCAATCCATGCGGAAATTGGTGATCGCCCCGACGAGTCTGAAGCGCCGCCTCTTGGATCTGATTGATCGGGAAACCAAGCGTTCAAACCAGGAATATCCCGGCAGGATCATAGCAAAGATGAATGCCCTGGCAGACATTGATATAATTCAGGCCTTGTACCGGGCCTCTGCAGCGGGGGTTAAGGTGTTACTCAATATCCGCGGGATCTGTATGCTGGTTCCGGGTTTACCAGGCTTATCAGAACATATCCGGGTGATAAGCATTATCGATCATTATCTTGAACATTCCCGGATTTTTTATTTTGCCAACGGTGGAGCTGAGGAGCTGTTTCTCTCCAGCGCGGACTGGATGCCTCGGAATCTGGAACGACGGGTGGAACTCATGTTTCCGGTCCTGCAGGAAGACCTAAGGCGGCAAGTGCTTGCAATCCTCGATGCCTATTTCCGGGATAACTGCCAGGCCCGAGTGCTGGGAAGCGATGGGGTGTGGCGGAGACTGCGGCCCCTCGCGGATGAGAAGCCCTTCCGGGTTCAGACGGCCCTGCTCGACCATGCCCGGGAAATTGCTGAGCGTCCCTGGACTAACCGGGAGGAATTCATCGTGCGCCGCACTCCTCCTGGGGAATCGTCAAGGGTCCATATGCCCTAAGCCCTGATCCGAAGCGCCAGCGGATCCCTCAGGTATAGGAGAACGAACCTGATAGGGTACTTCTATACTCCTAATAGAGAGAGAAAATTATTTGATTCCTACATCATCCTAAACTATACTACATAGTACTAAAGCTGCTTTTTCGACCGGGCAGATGGTGAAAAAGCAGCTTGAGCAGTAAAAGAGAAACCTATGCTTTGATGGGTTTCTCCACCATCTTTTTTCAAAAAAACCGAATTTTTAAAAAGACTCCATAATCATGGAGTAACTTAAGGAGGGAACTTATGAATACAGGATCGGTACATCCTGCGGGACCAACAGAAAAAAAGAATTTGCAGCTCTATGGCATGAGCTGGTATTTTTTTGCCATTTTTGCGCTTATTATCCTTGTAGCGACCTATATGGGTAAACTACCCAAAGGTATGATCGGTGCCTTCCCGTTGATGATTATTATCGGTACGCTCTTCGGTAAAATTGGTGATAACGCTCCTATCATCAAAACCTTTCTCGGAGGGGGGGCCATTGTTATTATCTTTGGGTCTGCAGCCTTGGTTACCTTCAAGGTGTTACCTGAACCTGCATGTAAGATTATAGATTCTTTCATGGTGGGCGAAGGGTTTCTTGATTTCTATATTGCCGCCTTGATCACCGGATCCATCATGGGTATGAATCGTGTATTGCTGATCCGGGCCGCGATCCGGTATCTGCCGGCCATCATCGGCGGGGTAGGGATCGCCATGGCCCTGACCGCATTGGTGGGGACCCTCATCGGTTACGGCGCCAAGGAGTCGATTTTCTTTATTACCATCCCCATTATGGGAGGCGGTATGGGGGCAGGAGCGGTTCCCTTATCCAAGATCTTTGGAGAGGGACTGGGGCGGGATGCTACAGAAATGCTTTCAAAAATGGTACCTGCCGTGGCCTTAGGCAATGCTATTTCCATCGTGTGTGGAGGCCTGCTTAACCGCTTGGGAAAGCTATCAAAACGGAGCTTATCCGGTAATGGCCAGCTTATGATCACCAGCAGTACCACTGCTGCAGCGGAGCTTGAGCTTGATCCTGCATACAAACGCGACCGGGATACGATAAAGCTCTCCTACATGGGGATCGGCCTCTTAATGGCTACAGGTTTCTTTGCCTTTGGGGCCTTGATCAACAAGGCGGTTCCTGCTATTCACGGCTATGCCTGGATGATTTTGTCGGTGGCCCTGGTAAAATCCCTGGGCTTGCTGCCCCAGCAGTTTGAAATTTGCTGTTACCAATGGTTCCAGTTTGTGATGAACAACCTCACCGGAGTGCTCCTGGTGGGCATCGGCGTTTCGTATACCAACTTGGCCCAGGTTGCCCAGGCCTTTACCCCCCAGTATCTCTTGCTCGTTACGATTACCGTGTTGGGGGCCATAGTAGGCGCAGGGTTCGTAGGTAAATTGGTGGGATTCTTCCCCATAGAATCCGCGATTACTGCAGGGCTTTGTATGTCCAACATGGGGGGAACGGGGGATGTGGCGGTCTTGTCCGCAGCCCAGCGTATGGAACTCATGCCTTTTGCCCAGATTTCATCCCGTATTGGCGGGGCTTTCATGCTGATCTTGTCCAGTATCTTGCTTCAACTGGTATCCGGTTTATAAACGCCAGGATGAGCGTTAGAGAGGCTTTTCTTACATCTGCCAGGTGAAAAGCTTCTCGGGAGTCCTTGGTGTAACTGCCCCTCTCCCTGGTACGCCCTTCATGGTGTATGCGTGACCCGCCAAAAAGGGAGCCGATTACCTGCGCGCCAGCCCCTCAAAAACCAGGGCGATTCTTTGTCAAATTGCCCGCAATACTTCCGTATTCTAGCATAAATCACCCTGCCGATGTAAACTAGAGTACCAAATAAGGAGAAAACCTATGGTTACAACAGATGTGGATCTGCTCATTCTGGGGGCGGGTCCTGCAGGGCTTACCGCAGCCCAATATGGAGCCCGGGCTAATATGCGGGTCCTGGTGATTGAAGAACTGGCTCCCGGTGGACAAGCCCTCTTCATTGATGCTTTGGAAAATTATCCCGGCTCCATGGCATCGGAGTCGGGAGCGTTTAAATCGGGATTTGAGCTTGCCCAGGCTATGCACCACCAGGCCACAAGCTTTGGAGCTACCTTTATCACCCAAACCGCCCAGTCCCTGCAGAAAGAAGGGGATGTTTTTACGGTACGCTTGGGAACCGGTGAAACCCTTCGGAGCCTTGCGGTGATTGTTGCCACCGGGGCTAAACACCGGATTCTGGATATTCCTGGCGAGGCAGCATTCTCAGGCCGAGGGGTCTCCTATTGCGCCACCTGTGACGGCCCTTTCTTTAAAGGGAAGAAGCTCTTCGTGATTGGCGGCGGGGATGCGGCCTGTGATGAGGCCCAGTTCCTTTCCCGTCTGTCTCCCCAGGTGGTTCTCGTGCATCGTCGGGATAGATTCCGTTCCCAGAAGGCCCTGGCTGAACGGGTATTGCACAATCCCCATATTACGGTGCGTTTCAATACCCGGCTGCTCGAGATCCGGGGGGAGCAAAAGGTACGTTCCGTACTCTTGGAAAACACCCTAACCGGGGAATCCTCCGAAGAAGCAGGAGATGCGGTTTTTATCTTTACCGGGACTATTCCTCAGACTTCCTTGGTTCCCTCTGTCCAAAAAAATGACAATGGCTATATCCTGACGGATCAGGAGATGGCCACTTCCATTCCCGGGATCTTCTGTGCCGGGGATGTCCGGGCCAGTCCTTTCCGCCAAGTGGTAGTTGCCGCAGGGGAGGGGGCAGTTGCAGCCCATAGCGCTGCAGCCTATATTGACCGGATTAAAGAAAAAGAGGCTTTCGGTGAAGCCCTTTAGATCAAGACCTCCTCTACCGGTGATGCTGGCTTTGTTCTTTTGGCTGCCTGCCCAAGGCTTCTCTCTGGACTTCACAGACCTGGGGAAGGATATAGGTTCCCATGCGGCTGCCTTGGTGGAGCACCTGTCCGATGAACAGGCTCTAGCCCAGACCTTCATGCTGGGCTGGGTAGGGGCCGTTCCTTCGCCCCTCATTCTGGACTGGATTCGGGATCGCCATATCGGGGGAGTTAAAATCTTCGGTTGGAACACCGAAGATACCACTAAACTTGCAGAAACCGTAGGGGTCCTCCAGACTGAAGCCTTACGCGGGCCCTTTCATATACCCCTGCTGGTTGCTACGGACCAGGAAGGAGGCTGGATTCGGCATGTGAAAGGGGCCACCAGTGAAACCCCTGGTAACATGGCCATTGGTGCTTCAGGCCGTCCTATGGATGCCTATTGGTCAGGCTATTATATAGGCCGGGAACTGGCAGTACTGGGCATTAATATGAATTTTGCCCCGACAGTCGATGTGTATACCAATCGAGATTCGGTGATCATCGGTCCCCGAGCTTTTGGCGCGGATCCAGCCCGGGTAGGAATTCTGGGAACCGCTTTTATGAAGGGACAACATGCCGCGGGGATCATCGCTACGGCAAAACATTATCCTGGACACGGCGATACGAACCTGGATTCTCATGGGGTGCTCCCCCAGATCAACGCGTCTTTTGAGCAGCTCTGGGAACGGGAACTCATCCCCTATCGGCTCCTTACGAAGGAGGGTCTCACCGCGATTATGAGCGGTCATCTCGCTTTTCCCAACACCCAAGCAGGGTTGACCCCGGCATCTCTTTCATCCTGGTTTTTGCAGGACCTGCTCCGAGGTAAGCTGGGGTTCCAGGGAATCATCATTACCGATGACCTTATGATGAACGGGGCCACCCTGAGCGCCGGGAGCCTTTCCCAGGCTGCGAAAGAAGCCCTCCTTGCGGGAAACGATATCATCATGCTTTCCAAGACCCCACGCTTGTATGACCCGATTTGGACCCACTTGGTGGATGCTATGAAGCAAGAACCGCAGTTTCGCGAACGGGTCCGAGATGCGGCTCGGCGGATATTGGAGATTAAACTTACCTACCTCCGAGGGGAGCAGACAGTCCCCTGGATACCGGATCTCAAAAAGGTTGCATCCAATCTGCCGGATCCTGAAGGGACGGCTTTTTTTTTGAATCTGGCGGCCCGGAGTGTTACCTTGGTGAAGGGGACCATTGAAGAGCCTGCAGATAGCCAAGAAAAACCGCAAGCACCGAATAAGGGGAGGACCGCGGTTTTTCCCCTGAGCCCTGAAAAAGCAGGGAAGGTGCTTTTAGCAGGCCAGTATGAAGATTTTTTCACGATTGGAAAAATGGCCTATCCCGCAGCTTCTGGGTATTGGTATGATCCTGAGGGAGGCACCGACCTGGTGCAGTACGCTCAGAATGCTGATACGATTATCTTTTGTATCTCCAATGCAGAGGGTTTACCTTTCTTACAAAGCCTTCGCGGATTACGCAAACGGGTGATCGTCCTCTCGGTGCTGAGTCCGGTACATCTGGATACGGTTCCCTGGGTGGATGGGGCCCTTGCGGTTTACAGTTATGCCCGGGAATCCTTTATTGCAGGGTTTTCAGCCATCCTGGGCAGGATTCCTCCGATGGGAACCCTGCCTTTTTCAGTGAACCTAGTTCCATGAGTTACCCCCTTTGAGCTTTTGATGCCTCAGTTTACGGTTCCCTATGCTTGGTATATTCTCGAAAATAATCCGCCTCCGGCCCTGATAGTACAGATTAGGGCATTTCTGCAAGAGCGGGAATCCTCTTGTGTGGCTGCTACGGCTCGATTTCTCCAGCGGGATATCCGGGATCAGATCTGGCTGCACCGGTATGCAGGGGAAAGAAGGATTTCAGGGCTTATCATCCAGAGCAAAGGGACCCTTTTTCCGGTCTTTAACGGAATCAGCCCGCTGTTCCTTAAAGATTTCCTGGTTTCTGGTTGGCAAAGCCTGCGTTTTTATGCTATCCAGGGTATCCGTAAGGATGTGGCATTACTGGAACAGGTCTTGGCCTTGAGAGGGATATGCTCCACCATGAGTATTGACTACGATTTGATGGTTCTGGATCAGGAACCGGCTTGGCTTACATCCTCCGTCCCCAAGCTCATCCTCCGATACGCTGAACCAGGGGATATGGAGGGCCTGTTTCGCCTACAAGCAGCCTATGAACAGGAGGAAGTGATCCCTCAGGGAGGGGTATTTAACCCTGCCCTGTGCCGCCTGTCTCTGGAACATATCATGACCCATGAATACCTGCTGTTGGCCCAATGGAAATCAAAAATCCTGGGGAAGATCAACACCAGCGCTGCATCGTTTTCCCGGTACCAGATCGGCGGGGTCTATGTCTGTCCTGATTACCGGGGTTTAGGTATCGCCTCTTACATGGGTGCGGCTTTTGTCCGGGACCTGCGTACCACCGGAAGAGGGTTTACCCTTTTTGTGAAGAAACAAAACGCTG
>JAIRLU010000216.1 GCA_031259215.1 Treponema sp.
ACGGGAAAAAAAGACAAGCTCTTCCTAAACCGGTCTGTACCGCCCCCGTGTCTGGAACAGGCACATAGGTTCACCTCGTATCCAAGATGAACCCCTGGTGTTCTATACCAATGTCTTGAAAACAGGAACCAGGGTTGCGGGTAAGGTGGCAAAGTAGTCCTCCAGGGTTTCTTTCCGGCGGATCAGGGTAAGGGATCCATCGGAACCCAAGAGTAGTTCCCCGCAGCGGAGCTTCCCGTTGTAGTTAAAGCCCATGGCCCTGCCGTGAGCCCCCGCATCATGGATGACCACGAAGTCGCCGGTGGATTCACCTACCTCGATCTTGGGGAGGTGCCGCTGTACCGCGAATTTATCGTTGTTTTCGCAGAGGCTTCCCACGATATCGTAGGTTTCGGTGCAAGGAGCATCCTCTTTACCGGGTATGGTGATGTGATGATAGGCCCCGTACAGTGCAGGCCGCATGAGATCCGCCATACACGCATCAAGCCCAATGTATTCCCGGTATATGTGCTTGCGGTGTATGGCCCGGGCCACCAGCCACCCGTAGGGTCCGGTTACCACCCGGGCCCATTCGGTGTGTATCCCTAAAGGATCCAGCCCTGCTGGAAGAATGATAGTATCGTAGGCTTTTCTGATACCTGCCGCCAGATATTCGTAGTCTAAAGGCTCCTGTTCCATGGTATAAGGAATCCCCACCCCCCCCCCGAGGTTCACGAATTCCAGGAGGATACCGGTTTTTACCTGCAATTCCACTGCCAGTTCAAAGAGGATTCGAGCAGTTTCGATATGATATGCAACGTTAAGCTCGTTAGATGCCACCATGGTGTGCAGGGCAAAGCGCCGAGCCCCCTTGTCCCTAAGCAAGGGGAAGGCCTGAAGGATCTGTTCCCGGGTAAAGCCGTACTTGGCTTCTTCGGGCTTCCCGATAATGGCGTTGCCCCCCTTGAGGGGGCCGGGGTTATAACGGCAGGAGATAAGCCCAGGTATCCGGGCGTTTTGTTCAAGAAAGGCAATGTGGGTGAAATCATCCAGATTGATAACCGCACCCATGTCCAAGGCCGTCTGGTATTCCTGTGCCGGGGTCTCATTGGAGGTGAACATCACCGCTTCTCCTCGAATCCCCGCCCTTTCTGCAAGCAGCAGTTCCGGGAGGCTCGAACAGTCCGCTCCAAAGCCTTCTTCCGCAAGGATTTGCAAGATGAATGGGTTGGGCAGGGCCTTAACCGCGTAATGCTCCTTGAATAGGGGAAAAATCGAAAAGGCCCGGCGTATAGCCCGGGCGTTTTGCCGTATCCCTGTCTCATCATAGAGATAGAACGGGGTAGGATACTGCCGGGCCACGGCCTCAAGCTGGGCCTTACTCAAGGGGAAGGGCTTATTCGGTTTCCCCTTCATCCCAGATACCCTTTTGACTTGAGCAGTTCCGCGTTCAAGATACCGCCCCCTGCAGCGCCTCGGATGGTGTTGTGGGAAAGTCCTACAAAGCGCAGGTCAAAGATAGGGCAGGGCCGGATCCTGCCGAGGGTAACGGCCATAGCCTTGTCCGCATCCCGGTCTTTCCGCGGCTGGGGGCGGTTCACTTCTTCCCGGAGGATGAGGGGCTGTTTCGGGGCCATAGGGAGGTCCAATTCCTGGGGCAGACCGGAAAAACCGGTCCAGATAGCCTTCACCTCCTCGACAGAAGGCTTCTTGGCCCCGAATTCCAGGCTCACACAGGCAGTATGCCCGTTCACCACCGGCACCCGGTTGCAGTGGGCGCTGATTTTCGGGGTAACCGCAGGTTCGATCTGCCCATTACGAATCGTCCCCAGGATCTTGAGGGGTTCCAGTTCGGATTTATCCTCTTCACCGCCGATGTAGGGAACCACATTGTCGATGATATCCAGGCTGGGTACTCCGGGATACCCTGCGCCAGAGACCGCCTGCAAGGTGGTAATAAAAAGGCGGTTTACCTCGTAGCCTGCCTTGAGCAAGGCATAAAGGGGGGTCATGTAACTTTGAATGGAACAGTTCGGCTTTACCGCGATGAAACCCTGGTTCCAGCCCCGGGCCTTTTGCTGGATAGGGATGATATCCGTATGCAGCGGATTCACTTCTGCGATAAGCATAGGTACATCCGGGGTCCACCGGTGGGCCGAGGCATTGGAAATCACCGGGATCCCCTGGGCCGCGTAGGCCTCCTCCAATTTGAGAATACCCTCTTTTTCCATTTCCAAGGCGGAAAATACAAACCTAAGCCTCCCCTGCTGGGAAGCGCTTACCCCAGCAGCGACCTCATTGGCATCCTCTAAAATAAGGTCCCCCACCCCCGGCCCCCAGGCCGCGGCAAGCTGCCAGCGGCCGACCATCGCGTGCCGGTATGATTTACCCGCGTTTCGGGGCGACGCTGCCACATACCGCACCTCAAACCAGGGGTGTTGGGCCAAGAGCGCAATGTACTGCTGCCCCACCATGCCCGTGGCTCCCAGCACGCCTACCGGAATCTTTTGCATCCTTTTCTCCTTCCTCTTTCTTCTTTAATAGTAAGCGCCTCCTAAGGGCGAACCCTTTAGGCAGGTCGTAGAAACTTTCCTCAAACGCGGTTCGTTTGGGGAAAGGTACCTTACTATACCATTATAATGAACCCAGGGTTCAAGCCTACCCCTAGAGCGCGGGCTGTTTCCCCAGGGTCTTCTGAGAACCGAGGCTCAACATCCCCGGGCTCGGTTAGTTCATGTTTCACTCGGACTAACCTCCATAAGCGTTACCATAAGAGAACGGGTCCGCTCATTCACGCGAATGTAAACAGGTATGCGGTTACGAATTCGTGATAATTCGTGGACCCGTAGTATTCCATTGCATTCACGTTAAGAAACGAAGTTCCCCCTAACCGAGTTTTGAAACCGGCGCATACAGCGATTTTTCGCTCTTGTTCTTTTTACGCATCCCGAGAGTAATCGGCGGGTCAGTCGGGGCTATGGGAAACCTTTCCGCTAAGCGGTCAGTATCCCTCCTTCTGCAGCACTTCCAGGTTATGCCGTGCATTGGCATTATGGGGATCCAGCTGTAAGGTCTGCTCCCAGTCCCCACGGGCCCGGGCAAAATCCCCTTGGTTTTTGTAGACAAGGCCCCGGTTAAGGTAGGCCTCTACTAAATTGGGGTTGAGCCTAAGGGCCTGATTAAAGTCCTCTATGGCTTGGTCGAGTTTCCCTTGGCCGGCGTAGGCAATACCCCGGTTATTGTAGGCCTCTGCAAAATCGGGGTTGAGCCTGAGGGCCTCATGGTAGTCTGCTATGGCCTGGTCGAACTGCCCTTGGTCAGCGTAGACAATACCCCGGTTATAGTAGACCTCCGCAAAATCGGGGTTGAGCCTAAGGGCCTGATTAAAGTCCCCTATGGCCTGGTCCAGGTCCCCTTTGAAATAGTAGGCAAGGCCCCGGCCATAGTAGGCCTCCGCATCCTGGGGCGTGATCCTGAGAACTTCACTGAAGTCCTCTATGGCCTGGTCATACGCACCCTGGTCAAGGTATGCGGTACCCCGGCTATAGGGGTCCTGGGAAAGCCCCTCCCCTGATTCAGGCCCCCCAGCACAACGGGAAAAGACGGCCAGGGCCATAAGCGCCCCGAAAGAAAAGGCCTTCTTTATCTTCATTAAGACGACTCCTTCCGCTTTAGA
>JAIRLU010000241.1 GCA_031259215.1 Treponema sp.
ACGTTTACTTTTTGAATTCCTTGTATAGTAATGAAATAGATTCCCGCGGATACTATGCAGGTATATGCGTAAATCCTTATTATATAAAGAGATATACTTTTAAACGCCGATACCCTGCACTACACGTGACCCCTCTTTGTATTTCTTACCTATTTCAGGACAGACCTTTCCCCAGGAAGTTTGCTCTTTGGGACGAACAGGGGAACCGCTACGGAACACAAGGCGAATTGGCGCCCCTTATCCGGGTGCCGGGACAAGGGGAAGGGGGAAGAGGAGCAGAAAAGCGGTTTGGGCCTCTGCTTCCCCATAAGGGGGTCTGACCCTCACGCCCAGTCTGACCCTCATGTCCTTATCCTCCCCCGCAAGTTCCGCTTCAGGCGGTTCCCCTTCGAGTATCCGAGACCTATATCGGTCTCCCCAGATATGCCCTTCCCGTGCTTGGGCATGGTTGTACCGCTGGGCAAACACCTGTTTCAGCCATTTCATGATAACCGGAAGTTCCATACCCTCCGCAGGCTTGATATAAAACGTAAGCCTGTCGTCCCCAAGACGCAGCCCCCGAATCTCGAAAACAAACCGCACTTTCGTCTCATGGAAGACTTTGGCAAACATCCCCAAAGCCCGAGGCTTACGGAACAGGGGTTCCCGGTTATTGATACAGGTGCGGATTTCGTACCATACCCCTTGTTTGAGCAAACGTAATGGTCTCATAGAGTATAGTAGGGATGGACCAGCGATTTTGCTTTACCAGGGTTGCTTGGAAACCAGCAATCTCCGAACCAATGCTTCTCCAAATACCCCTTACCATTTTTGTGGGTCAAGTTTAGATCTTGAGGAGCGTCCTTACTTATACCGCGGGCTTGGCCCCAAAGCTGCAAACACAAGAAACAAGGGGCACTTCGATAGCTCATCACCCCTGCCCTACAGGGGCATTACACCCCCTGGGGGCACCTGCGGTGGGCGTAGCGGGGGGCCGCGTGGTTAGGAATACAGGCCCACGTCCCTTCGTTCCTGCTACTAGTAGAGCGTTCTTATCTATATTGTGGGCTTGGCCCCAAAGCGCTAGAGACCCAAAGCAACAAAGGCCCGAAGCAAGGGGCGCTGCGATAGCTCATCACCCCTGCCCTACATGGACATTAAGCCCCCTGGGGGGGCACCTGCGGTGGGCGTAGCGGGGGGCCGCGTGGTAAGGAATACAGGCCTCACGTCCCTTCGTTCCTACATCTTGAGGAGCGTTCTCACCTATATTGTGGGCTTGACTCCGAAGCAGCAGAGCCTCGAAGCAAGGGGCGCTGCGATAGCTCATCACCCCTGCCCTACAGGGGCATTACACCCCCTGGGGGGGACACTTTCTGCATGGGCTATAAGCCCCTCGGCCCGGGCAATCTGTTCTGCTGCGTGACAGGCTTGGTCATAGCCTGGACCAGGGGTACAGCGAAGGGTGGTCAGGATTTTGAGGAAATGCCGCACTGAAAGCCCCCCGGTAAAACGAGCGCTCCCGGATGTGGGCAGGGTATGATTGATCCCTGCAGCATAATCCCCCAGGGCTTCTACGGCATGTTCTCCGATGAACAAGGAACCGTAGTTTCTCAACTGAGGAACCCAGGCTTCGGGATCTGCCACATGCAGTTCCAGGTGTTCCGGAGCAATGGTGTTGGCAATCCGGATCGCTTCTTCTTTGGACTGATAGATGATAATAAGTCCCCCCGTATCCAGGGAAGCCTTGGCAATAGAAGCAGTGGGCAAACCAGAAAGCCGCACTTCCAGCCTTTGTAAGACGTGATCCGCCAAGGCAGGACTAGGGACGAGAGCCCGGGCGCGGGCATCAGGATCATGTTCAGCCTGGGCCAACATATCCGCGGCGATACGATCAGGGGCGTCCTCGGCAATGATGAGCACGTCGGTGGGACCGGCCAGCAAATCGATCCCCACCTCACCGAACAGGAGCCGTTTCGCAGCGGCTACGTACTTGTTGCCAGGACCGACGATCACATCGACCCTCGGCACGGTCTGAGTACCCAGGGCCAAGGCAGCGATGGCCTGGGCGCCTCCCAGGGCAAAAATCCGTTTTGCCCCGGCAAGATGAGCCGCGGCCATGATGCGGGTATCTGGGAGACCCTTTGCCACAGGAGGAGTACTGATAATGACCTCTTCTACCCCGGCAACCCTTGCAGGGATGACTCCCATGAGCACCGTAGAGATCAGGGGAAAACGGCCTGCCGGCACATAGACCGCGGCTCTTTGTACCGGCACCACCTGTTGGCCTGTAAGCAGCCCAGGGGCTAGGGCATACTCAAAATTGACCAACTGGGCTTTCTGTTGCAACGCAAAGCGACGGATATGGTCTGCTGCTACTTCCAGGGCTGCAGTGAGTTCCGGTTCCGCCTGTTTGAACTGTTCCCCTGCGGTCTGTACGAGCTCCGGGGGCACCTCCAAGGTTTCTGGGGAATGTTTGTCAAATTGCAGGGCAAAACGCCGCACTGCCGGGTCTCCTTCCCGGCGCACCTGGGCAATTATCTCCTGTACTGCAGCGATAAGGCGGGGATCTTCCTTCTGCATGACAATCCCCTGCCAATAGGAATCAAAGTCTGCACTGATAATACGGTTCATAGGTTCTCCCGAATAAGGGTTCTGTTTGTTACGGCCTTAGCAATACGGTCGATGAGTTCATCCGGGGTCGACGCGCCGGCAGCTAATCCCACGACGGGGTATGCGCGTATCCCTGGGGGAATTTCAGCGGCCCTCTCCACCAACCAGGCTTGGTTTCCCAGGGCTTGAGCAATGGCGAGCAGCCGCCGGGTATTGGCCGATTCCTTTCCCCCTACGACGAGCAGCGCATCCACCTGGGGGCAGAGCTTACGTAAGGCATACTGCCGGTCCCTGGTGGCCTTACAGATAGTGTCGATTATTTCCAGATGGGGAAAATAGGCGTGAATTGCCTGGGCAATACCCTGGTATTCATCCGGGGCAATGGTAGTTTGTCCCAAGAGCGCAGTCTTAGCCGTAGGGGCGCTGCGGTAGAGGGCTTCTGCCGTTTCCCTGGCTTCTCCTGGATCCGCAACTACGAGACAAGATGGAGCATAGCCCTGGATACCGATCACCTCCCCGTGGTACCGTTCCCCCGCAAGAAATATGCGGTACCCCCTATGGATAAGGGAACGGGCTTTGATCTGGCTCTTTTTGACCGTAGGGCAGGTAGCATCCATGAGACGGGCCCCTTTGCACGCCAAGATGCTTTCCAGGTGCGGGGTGATCCCGTGGGCCCGGATGATCACTATCGAGGACGTAAGATCCTCAGGCAGTGCAGTCTCATCCAGTACTTCCAGTCCTTGGTCGCGGAACTGTTCCAACACCTGGGGATTATGAATCAGGGGGCCCAAGGTGTACACCCGATGAACACCGGCAGCGGCCTTTACCGCTTCTTCGGCCATAGTTACTGCCCGGCGTACCCCCATGCAATACCCCAGGACTTCGGCCTTAATCAGTTTCATCCTTCGTTTTTATGGCAGTTAGGCCTTAGACGCTACAGGTACCCCTACGAGCTTTTTCTTGGTCCGTTTTTGGGCATGGATAGTCCACAAATTGACAAACCCTGAAGCAATGAAGATGGTAGAATACACCCCTGAAATCATCCCCACCAAAAGGGCGAGGGCAAAATCCTTCATAGAACCGGTCGTAAAGATAAAGAGGGACAAGACCGCCAGCATGGTCGTGAGCGTGGTGATGATGGTACGGCTCAGGGTTTCGGTAAGGGCCCGGTTCAGCACCTCTTCAAAAGGGGCCTCTGGATAGATGCGAAGGGTTTCCCGGATCCGGTCAAAAATAACAATCGTATCGTTTATCGAATACCCCAGAATGGTCAAAATCGCCGCGATGGTGGTGGTATTGAATTCCATCCGCGTCCAGGTAACAAAAGCCACGATGATGAGGGCATCATGGGCTATAGCCAGGACCGCACCAATGGCAAGCTGAGGCTTAAAACGTATAGAAGCGTAAACCATGATTAAAAAGAGGGTCAAGACCATGAGCACACCCGCCTGATCGGTTAACTGTTTGGAAAACCGGGAACCCACATAGTCAGCCCGGGTTACCGCCACGCCGCCGGCGCCGAATCGGCCTTCCAAGGTATGGATGATTTTTTCTGCAGATACCCCTTCATTACCCTGGATTTCCTGGTCTTCCATACGGATCATGAACCGGCGCTCAGGACTTACCCCGAGAACTTGTACAGAAACCCTGCCTAAGGGCAGGAGGGTTTCCCGGACATCCTCAATGGCAATAGGTTCTGCCTCCGGGGGAAGATAGTGCACTACAAAGGGATCCACCCCAAGTTGAGGATTCCCTTGGGCGCTTTGTACCAACAGCCGGCTGGGGGTCGTACCCGGCGCCACAGCGGTGGCATGGATGCCTTCTATGCCGGAAATCCCTGCTATCAGAGCATCCATGGTTCCGTAGGTATTAAAGGGAAACTCATGGGTTACCCCTTCAATGCCTGAACCGGAAATCACAATATACAGATTGTTCCGGTTAAAAGAAATGGTAGCGTTACCCCGGCCGTTATAACTCAAGTGAAACGCGGTAGGGGCGAACTGAATCTCCTGAAGCAGCCCTGCCTGGAAATCAACTCCCAGATTGAATCCCCCTTTTACCGCGTAGCCCACTAAGCCTATGACAATCAAGGCCCCTGAGAATATCATGGCCGGTACGAAATACTTAGAAAATGGTATGATCCGTTTCATTTGGTCCTCCAACTCAGGGAAAGCCGCTTGCTTCCCAGCACATCCGTATCAAAATCAAAGATGAGCCGGGAAACAAAGAGGGCGGTAAATACCGAGGAAAACACCCCTATGGCAAGACTTACGGCAAAACCCTGGATCGGACCGGATCCTAATTGGGAAAGGAACAGCGCCGCGATAAAGGTGGTGATGTTGGAGTCCATGATGGCCCAGAAAGCCTTGTCAAATCCCGCATCAATGGCAGCTTTGCGGCTCTTCCCTAAACGCAGTTCCTCTTTCATCCGCTCGAACACAATCACATTCGCATCCACTGCCATACCAATGGTCAGAATAAACCCGGCAATACTCGGCAGGGTCAAGGTAAAGTTAAAGGCGGAGAGCACACTGAACATGAAATAAATATTCAAGATTTGGGCAACCACTGCATTAATACCTGCCCCTTTATAGTACATAAGCATGAAGATCATAACCGCCACAAGGCCCCCGATAAGGGCGTACAGACCCTGGCGTATGGTGTCTTCTCCCAAAGAGGCGCCGATACTTTGCTGGGTAACCACTTCCAGTTCCACCGGCAGCGCCGCGGTTCTGAGGGTGAGGGCGATATTATTCGCCTCGTCCGCACTAAACCCGGTAAGCCGTACCGCATCCCGGATCGCGGTTTGGATAGTGGCCTGGGATTTCACCCGGTCATCCAGCACAATGGCCAAGGATTTCCCCACATTGGCGGAAGTGAGTTTATAGAAGAGTTCCCCTCCCTCAGAATCCAGCATGAAGGTAACTTCAGGCTTGCCGTCCAGGTTATTACGCTCCACCAGGGCGTTCTTGATATGGTTTCCGTCAAGACCCACTTCCTTTTTCACCGCGGTATAGCCGGTAAATTCATCCAAACCGTACCGGTCTTTGGTGTACACCCCGAGGATACGCACATCCGAAGGCACAATAGTAGGATCCAGGAGATTACCCTGGCTGTCAAAGGTCGTGGTGGGGTGGGCCGTGTAATAGCTATTAAACGTCGCGGCTGCTTCGGTATCCACCAAATGGAAGGCAAGCCCTCCCTTACCCATGATGATGGAATTGATCCGTTCAGGATCAGCGGTACCGGGAATTTCCACGTAGATTCGGTCTGCTCCCTGGCGACGGATCACCGGCTCCGTGAGGCCGAAGCGGTCGATCCGGCTGTTGAGCACTTCCAAGGCCCGGTTTACCGCATCCTCCCGGTCATCATCGTTTAAATTCCGGCCCAGCCGTTCTCTCAGGGCATCCATATCAGCCTGTAATACGATACTGAGCCCTCCTGAAAGATCCAGCCCCAACTGAACCGCATTTTTCTGGAGGTCCTTGAGCTTAAATATTTTTTCCCGGTAATTACTTTCAATCACCTCCAGGGCTTCCCGTCTGCTGGAAAAAGTAGAAAGCACTGCCCCCGCATCCCATTGAGACGGCGCGGGGAGTTTGGCATCCCGCTGGATCTGCTTGGCAGCGGAAATCACCGGAGACAACCCTGACGGTACATTCCCCTCGGCCTTGGCCGTCTCGATAAGCTGCTGTAAATCCGCCTGAGCCGTCTGGGAGGCATAGATCTTAATCTGCTCCCGGGAACTCAATGCCTGGGCCTTATCTTCCTTGGGCACCATGTAGTACCAGCGTATGGTAGGATACAAGAACACAAAACATATCACCACTGTTACCAAAATGATGATAAACCGATATCTTTTACTCATAACTTTGCTCCACTATTCTTCTTTGCACCGGGATTGCACCAGGACCCGCTCACTGAGGAACCTTACCGTCCCTTACGAAAAAAACTGAGCTTAGGTTTCGATGCTTCCGCAGGTTCCTCCTGCTTTTCGGCCTCTTCTTCTTTCTTTTCTTCCAGCTTTTCGGTCTTCTCTTCCTTGGCCGAGGCTTCAATGCCGGAAATAGCGCTGCGGCTGAATTCGATCTTGGTATCATCGTCCACCTTAACGATCACCGAATGCTCCTTAACGCTCTGGATCACCCCATGAATACCCCCAATGGTGGTGATCTTGTCTCCTTTTTTAAGGGCGCTCAACATCCGCTGGGTTTCTTTCTGTTTTTTGTTTTGGGGGCGAATAATAAGAAAGTAAAAAATAGCAATAATCATGGCAAAGGGAACGAGGGTAGAAATAAACGACCCCGGCCCAGCTCCCGCGGCAGCGGCGTCAGGTGCTCCTAAGAGCAGTGATAATGCAAATGACTTCATACGTATGGTTTCCTTTTAGTCCAAAAGATCCTTTATAAAATCCCTGATTTTGAAAAAACAGGATTAATAAGCCTAACATAGAGGGATCAGGAATATCAAGCCCTCTATAGAGGATTCAGAGGCAGGGCATGTACCCGGCTCAGCCTATCCGAGCCAAAATCACCAGGGACAAGGCGAGATGCAGGAGCTCGGCCAGCTCTACCGCAGCGCCCAGCGCGTCTCCGGTATAGCCCCCCAGATGCTTCTGGTAAAGCCGGGCTAAAAACACGGACACCAGGGGGCTCGCCGCAGGTACGGCCAGGAGGATCCCGGAAAGCCCGTACCGCAGATCACCCAGGGCGAAGAAGGCGCTTATTCCCCATACCAGAGCCGTCCAAAGCAGGAGGCCCGTGAGCAGCCCCGCCAGTACCCGGTAAGGCCGGAGATTCTTGACCAAGGCCCCAAGCCCCCCGGGTTTGGCCGGAGCGGTCAAGCCGGGGATCAGAGCCGCACTGAAGCGTCCGCTGATAGGGTAGGCTAAGAGGGGCGCGGGAAAATAAACCAGCCAGGGAAACAGGGTATAAAGCAGCCCCACCTTGAGGCTGAGGACCGCCATACCTGCGAAAAAACCGTACACCCCGATCCGGGAATCCTTGAGTACCATAAACCGCTTCTCCCGGTCAAAGGCGTCGAGGAAGGCGTCGGCCGTATCCATAAGCCCATCAAGGTGAAACAAATTAAACCCCAGGTATTGCACGATAAGGGTGAGGATAACCGTAAGGAGGGGGCTTCCGGTCAAGAGATAGCTCACCCCCAGCGCGAGGAGTCCTCCCAAGGCAGGAACGATCCCGGCAATGGGCAGATAAAAATCCGTCCGGGAAAGATCAAATTTCCCCTTACCCCGCTTGATGGGGAACCGTGAAACCAGGCTCAAGGTGGAAAGAAACCGGTTAAACATACCCAAGACGTAAGACTAGTACTTCTCTTCTACAATATCCTTCCCCGAAACCTGAGCCTGGGAGAAGGATGCCATAGTACGGGCTGTGAGCACGGCCAGTTCAATGATGTAGCCGCCGATAACCGCGCCGGTACCCTCTCCCAAGTGCATATCCAGGGACACAATCGGGGAGAGGCCCAGCTTATCCAATACCGGCCGGTGCCCGGCAACCTTGGATTGATGCCCGGCAAAGAGGAACTCCTTCACCTGGGGATTTATCATCGCAGCCACATAGGCTGCTGCGGTTACCGGGAAGCCGTCAAGGACGCAAGGGATCCTCTTGCCGGCAAGCCCCAGGATAAACCCGCTCATCATGCCCAGGTCAAAAGATCCCACCTGTTCTATGATGGCCGCTCCGGTTTGAGCCGGTTTACGCAGGGCCACGGCTTCTCGAATGATCCGTTTCTTGTGTTCCAGCCGTTCCTGGTCAATGCCGGTTCCCCGGTCTACCATCTCATCTGGAGAAAACCCTGCGGCAATGAGCATGGCTGCGGCGGTGCTGGTATTGCCAATGCCTAAGTCTCCGATGGCCACCAGGTCATAGCCCTGTTCCTGGGCGTCATCGGCTAACCGTTTCCCCTGTTCCAGGGTCTTGACCACATCTTCCGCGCTCATGGCCTGGGTCTTATAGAAGTTCCTGCAGCCTTTCCCAATCTTGGCCCTGATAAACCGGCAAGAACGCTGGGGCGGCAGGTCTTCATCCGGGGGAAAGTCCCCGGCCACCCCGGCATCCACGGCGATCACCTCCCAGCCGGTGCCTTTTGCCAGGGCATTGATCCCTGCCCCGCCGGAAAGCATATTCAATACCATCTGGTAGGTAACTTCCGCAGGATACAAAGATACCCCTTCTTCGGTGATACCCTGATCCCCGGCAAACACATAAATCCCCTTCTTCCGAATCTGAGGGGGAACCTGGTGCTGAATCCCTGCCATCTTGATACCATAGGCTTCCAATTTTCCCAGGCTGCCCCGGGGCTTGGTAAGATTATCCAGATGGGCAAGCATCGCATCCTCAATTTTCTGCCTCGCGAGCAGTGTGGCTGCTTCCTCCTGAGAGCTATGGGGAGGAGCGCCTGCTTCATTAAAATAAGGTGCCATAGTGGTATGATGATAGGGGAGCCTGGAACTCCTGTCAAGCAAGTATTCCAGGGCAAGGTTATATTTTTTTAGGGATTCTCGGCGTGCGTCTAGGGCTTCCAGAGGATAGCCCAACGCACTCCGCCTATACCCTTTTTCTTATTACCAGGAATTAAGAAAACCCACGACCTGGCCCGGGGCAATCCGGTATATCTGGTATTATAGATAAAAAATATGCTATACCAGGATCATGAAAATCCGTTTATTGCTTTTGATGCAGCTATTCACCTTAGGGTGCCTTCTTAGCGGTTGCAATAATACGCTTGCTCGTTCTGCCCAGGTTCAGGCTATACGCAAGCGGGGAATATTGCAGGTAGGCACCCAGTCGGATGTGCCCCGGTTGAGTTACGCTAATCCTGAGACCGGTGAACTGGAAGGATTAGAGATCGATCTGGCCCGGAATATTGCGGAAGCCCTGTTCGGAGACCAGGACGCGGTTGCTTTTACGATAGTTACCACGCCGCTGCGGGGCCCCCTGCTGGACAATGGCGAGATCGATGTGATCATTGCCGCCTATACCATCACCGAGGAACGGAAGCAGCACTATAATATTACCCGTCCCTATTATATTGATGAAGTCGGCCTTCTCGTCAGAAAGGATTCGGGTCTGACCGGATTGGCGGATATGGAAAATAAACGTATCGGGGTTATCCGGGGGGCCACCACGGCCCAAGCAGTTACCCGTGAAGCGGAGAAACTGGGCATAAGGGTACAGTTTTTAGAATTTTCCAGTAATCCACCGACAATAGCGGCCCTGCTGAACAGAGAGATTGATGCTTTCTCGCTGGATAAATCGATCCTTTTAGGCTACCTTCAGGAGGGGACGGTCATATTGCCCGACGGCTTCGATCCCCAGGAATACGGTATTGCCATAAAACTTGAAAATGACCAACTGGCGGCCTATATGGATAGTCTGATAATGACCATGCAACAGGACGGCACGTTGCCAGCCCTGTTACAAAAATGGGAACTCTAGGGATCCTGTAAAAGGGGGGAGCGCTTTGGGTAAGCCCTCGGACAATCCGCTGATTTGGGTATGGCTCTTATACGTGTCCTGAAAAAGGGGCCATATTAAGCGCAGCCCATACTTTTTTTTCGAGGATCTCTGGGATGATGGGTTTTATAATATAATCCTTCACGCTGCCGTAGGTGGAAGCGTGCTTAATGAGTTCCGGGCTTGCGTGGGAAGATATAAAGATGATCGGTACCTCCTCGGCATTGGGATGGCCCTTCAATTTTTCAAGGAATTCGAAACCTGACATGCCGGGCATTTCAATATCCAGCAAAATAAGGGCCACCCTTTCACAGCCCACTATAGTAAGGGCCATCTGACCGGATTTAGCCAAACGGACTTCAAACTGTTTTTCCAATAATACCTTGATGGTCCTCAGATTCATGGACATATCATCAATGGCCAAAATAACCTTTCTTTCCACCATAAGATCCTCCTCGTTCCTTTTCTTACTCTTCGCTAAACCGTATCGGTCCTTTTTGAACCGTTGACCAAGGTCATATAGATCATTGAGGAAGAAGGTTGATAGCTTTACCATCTTTGGTGATGTAAATATCCTGCATATCCAGGGCAGCATATACTTTTTTCTGCAGAACCGCAGGCTCAAAGGGCTTCATCACATAATCTTTCGCCCCTGCCTTGGTAGCCCGGGCAATGAGATCCGTTGACGCATGAGAAGTTACAAAAATCACCGGTACATCTTTAGCCCGATCCAGCTTTTTGAGTACATCGAGGAACTCAAATCCCGACATACCGGGCATTTCAATATCCAATAAAATAAGATCCACCTTGTTGGAGCTCAATATCGATAAAGCGATCTCCCCAGACTTGGCCAAACGGACAATAAACTGTTTATTCAAAATAACTTGGATGGTCCTCAAATTCATTGACATATCGTCAACAGCTAAAATTACTTTTCGATCTTCCATGAAAAAAATACTCCTCTATGATAATGTTTCGGATTGGTACCTGTGAGGTTTGGGTTTTTTATACTAATTAGAGATAGTATAGTACACTATTGGATGCATTACAAGCCATGCGGGTGTGTAAGGATTTTAAGAACCCTAGCGGACCCACCAGGTATGTAAGCCTAAAGAATACCGGGGACGTACGTGAGGCTTGAGGAGCTTTGGGTTATAGGCTACTCGAAACGTTGAAGTATGCCATTGGGGAAGCACGTAATGATTCCAGGTGAGGACCCGGTCCAGGGCCCTCCCCCAGGCTAAGAGGGCATCCGCATCTTCCTGATGGGCAATGATACCTTCCACGAGATAATTCAGCGCCGGATCTCGAACTCCCGCCAAGTTGTAGGTAGAATCAATATAATCGGAATGCCAAGACACGGCTAAATCTGAACTGGGATACGAATTGGCAGAAAAGCCCCGATCCAGCATGTCATAATCCCGGGAACGCAGGCGGTTCACAAATTGACTCACATCCACCATACGGATATGCATAGCAATACCGAAACGGGCAAGATTCCGCTGCAGGGGGATGGCGATTTTCTCAGAACTAGGACTGTAGATCAACAGTTCAAACCGCATCTGCTCCCCGCTGGTCTTATGCACCAGTTTTCCCTGGCGTAATTCCCAGCCTGCCTCGTTGAACAAGGTCATGGCTTCCCGCATCTGGGGACGGATAAACCCAGAACCGTCGGTTATGGGAGGGTTGTACTCTTTGGTGAAAACCTCCGGCGGGATCTGCCCTCGAATCGGTTCCAGCACCGCCCGCTCTTCCGCGGAAGGAAGCCCTGAGGCGGCATATTCGGTGTTTTGAAAGTAGCTCCTGGTCCGGGTGTACTGATTATAGAACAGGTTTTTGTTGATCCATTCAAAATCAAGAAAATAGTTCAGAGCCATCCTCACCCGGCGATCCTGAAACACCGGTCGTTCCACATTGAAATTAAACGCGTTCATGGGACGGGGAATCTCATGGGGTATCTCCTCCTTGATGATGAGGCCGGAGGTAAAGGCGGTTCCCGAATACTGGGTGATCCATTTTTCAATGTCCAATTCGCTGCGAATATCGTATTCTCCAGACTTAAAGGCTTCCAAGGCAATGGTATCATCCCGGTAATAATCGTAACGGATGGTATCAAAGTTGTACTGTCCCTTGTTGATCGGCAGATCTGCAGCCCAATAATCTTTGACCCGTTCCAGGATCACGTACTGGCCCATCTTATAATCCTTGACCCGGTACGCACCCGTACCTAGAGGCGGAGTTACCAGAGGTTCGGAAAAGTTATGCTGTTCCCAAAACCGTTTGGGAAAAATCGTAATCCCCCCCAAGGCAAGCATTTTTTCCTTATCCCCTGGTTCAGGCAGATCAAAACGGACCCGGTTCCCCGAAAGAACCTGAACGGTTATCCCGTTATAAAAGGTTCTAAACTGGGGAACCCCTTTTTCATAAAAGGTGTTAAAAGAAAAGGCCGCGTCCTCTGCGGTGATGGGCTGGCCTTCCTGATCCTTTGCCTGGGGATGTATCGAGAAAATGATGAAGGAATAATCCACCGCATATTCCAGGCTTTCTGCGATGAGGGGATAGAGGGAATCATGCTCATCATAAGAACCGGTCATAAGGGAATCATAAAAATACTCCCATCCCTCAGTACAGCTTCCTCGCAGAGCATACCGGTGAAAGTTGTCGTAGGTACCAATGGCATGGAGGGTGAGGGTTCCTCCTTTGGGGGCATCAGGATTCACGTAATCCACATGGGTAAAGCCCGGCTGGTATTTCGGAGTCCCTCTGAGGGATATACCGGTGGTACGGATCGTTTGAGGAGCTTCAGTACCTGCGTTTTGCGTATAAAGGGAGCCAAAGGCACTAAACATACAGAAAAAAACAAGACAGCGCGTTTTCATGGATTCTCGATTGGGTACACTGTATGATGATGAAGAAAAATAGTCAATCCGCAAAAAGGCAGTACGGTCAAGGACCAATAGCAATGTCCTATCCGGCCGCGGTGGTCTCTTCCTGGAAAACCTTCCCCCGAGCCCATACGGGATGAGGTGCTCTATTCTCTGGGTGTACCCTGGTCAATACGTGAGGAACCCGCTTGACAGGCCTCGTTCATCCTGATAGGGTTATACAACCCTGTAGCTAGGAGCCATGCGAACCGGTGCCGCCCAACCCCGCCAGGTCCGGAAGGAAGCAACGGTAAGTGGATGCCGGTTGCGCCGTGGTCCACCCTAGTTACGGGGTTTTTTTTGTCTCTGATTCACGGTATACTCAGAATATGGCTTATGAAGTAACCGCCACCAGGCGGCGTCCTAAAATCTTTGATGAATTAGCGGGGCAGGATTTTGTCGTAGCCACCTTGAAAAACTCCCTTGAGCAAAGGCATATTGCTCATGCCTACCTTTTTTCCGGACCTCGGGGTTGCGGTAAGACCAGTGCAGCCCGGATCCTCGCCCGATCCCTTAACTGTGAACAGGGGCCTACCGTAACTCCCTGCGGGGCGTGTCCTGCTTGTCAGGAAATCAGCCGAGGGGCAAGCCTGGATATTATTGAGATCGACGGGGCTTCTAATACCGGGGTCAATGATGTACGACAGATCAAGGATGAGGTGTTGTTCCCCCCCAATTCTGGGCGCTATAAGGTCTATATCATCGACGAGGTTCATATGCTTTCCAATAGCGCCTTCAATGCGCTCCTTAAAACCATCGAAGAACCTCCCCCCTATATTGTTTTTATCTTTGCCACCACCGAGTTGCACAAGGTCCCGGCCACCATTAAAAGCCGCTGTCAACAGTTCGCCTTCAGGCTTATCCCTCTTGAGATGATTGCGTCGATTCTCAAGGCTACCTGTACGGAGATGCATATCCAGGCTGAGGATGAGGCCCTATTCTGGATTGCTAAAGAATCCACCGGCAGTCTCCGGGATGCCTATACCCTCTTTGACCAAGTAGCGGCCTTTTCTGATGGGTATATCCGATCCGCCCTTATCCGGGAAAAGCTCGGACTGGTGGGCCTGGATAATCTCAATGCTCTGGCAGAGGCCTGCGTGGAAAATGATAGTACCCAAGCCTTTACCCTGATTGACGATATGCTCAATGCAGGGGTCGCCCTTGAGCAATTCATCATTGACTTGGCAGGGTATTATCATAGCATACTGTTCATAAAAGCCGGCATTACCCGGGAATCCCTGCTGGATTACAGTCCAGACCGGTTCTCGTCCAAGGTCTTGGATGGTCTCAATAAGCTGCAACTGGAGCATGCCCTGGATCTGCTCCTGACCCTGTACCGGGATATCCGGTACTCTATTGCCCCACGATTTGAACTGGAAACGGTGGTTTCAAAACTCTGCTGGCTTAGCCAGTGGATTTCTCCCCTGGATCTCCGGGCCGCCATTGTTGAAGCCCAGGCCGCGCTGGGTCTCCCTGGTTCTTCAGGGGTAGCAGGGGGACATTCCGCTGCTACCAGCATGGAACCTCCAGGAATCGTGCATGATTCCTCCCTTTCACGCCCTTCCCCTGCACCGAAGAAACGTCCTCAGGAACCAAACCGAAGCGCTAGTTCCAGCCAAGCCGCTTCTCTTACTGAAAATTTTGATCGCTTAATGGCGGCGAAAGCCTCAGGGGTTCCTCCGCCAGATTTGGTAAAACCTCTATCCCCGGTCCATGATGCAGCGGAACCGTCCGGTTCAGTACTGGAGACGGGGAGACAAGAACCGAAGATAGCTGGTAGTATAGAAGGGAACCTGGTAGACTATACGGTTCATCAGAATGAAAGCCCTGATTCGCCTCGGTTGGCTCCCCAAGTAGAACGGGTGATCCATGTGTTTCGAGGTACTGTGGTCAAGGAAAAGTAAAAGCGCCGGTTTTAAACCCCGGTTAGGGTGGAAACGCGGTTTCCGATGAAACTGGTTCTCGAAAAAGCGGCTTGAAATCCGTTTTTTCTATACATCTAAGGTTGGCCTTTCACCGCGTGTTATGGGGAACCAGCCTTAAAAAAGTAATAAATCCCAATTGGAGTAGGACATGAATATTAATCCTTTTGATATCCTCAAGAATGCCCAGAAGATTCAGGAACAGATGACGGTGTTTCAGGAAAAACTTGGAGGTATTACGGTAACCGGCTCTGCCGGGGGCGGTATGGTAGAGATAGACCTCAACGGACGCATTGAAATGCTCTCCATCAGAATCGCCGCGGAATTGATCAATCCTCAGGAAGGGGAAATGCTTGAGGACCTTATCATCGCCGCCTTTACCAATGCCATGGAAAAAGTGAGAGAAGCCATTAATCGAGAAATGGGTACCCTTGCCGGGGGTATGCAAATACCCGGGATAAACCCCGGTTTCCCGAGTTCAGGGTTTTCGGGAAATTCATGAATGTCATCGACCGGTTGGTGATCCTGTTGTCCAAATTGCCGGGACTTGGGAAAAAGAGTGCCCGCCGTATGGTCTATTACTTGCTGGATGGGGATCCCCAGTATGCCCAGCTCATGGCAGAACAGATTGCAGATCTGCATAGGACGATTATCCGTTGCGGGATCTGCGGTAGTTTTACCGAACAGGATCCCTGCCCTATCTGTGCTGATACCAGCCGGGATGCCCTTATATGTGTCGTTGAACGCGCCCAGGATGTGCAGGTCATCGAAGAATCCCGGGAATTTCGGGGACGCTTCCATGTACTGGGAGGACTTATCGCCCCTTTGGAGGGAATAAACCCGGGGGATCTGCGCATCGGCCCTCTTTTAAACCGAGTCCGCCAGGAAGGTATCCGGGAAGTCATCCTCGCCCTGAATCCCACGGTGGAAGGGGATACCACGGCCCTGTATATACAGCAGCTCCTCAAAGGGTATCCGGTTGAAGTTACCCGCCTTGCCTCTGGACTCCCGGTAGGGGGAGACTTGGAATATGCGGATCGGCTTACCCTGTCAAGGAGCTTTAGAGGCAGAACCAAACTGTAAGCCTCAGTGCAATCCGAACCATACCCGGTCTTTTACGGGCGCTTTATCTGAAACGAAGGGCAATGATGGCCGGTAGCTAAAAATACTTCCATGCCCGGCAGGTTCCGGCTCTTGATGCCAAAAACCCCGCAGGAATGGGGGTGCCCGTGCTCCCAGGTCAACTGGTAATAAAGACATTTAAGACAATTCGGCAACCGTGTTTGATTATCCTGATCCATAGGGTATACCTATCACCGGGCTTAAAGCCCTGGGGGCCCTGAGGTCCTCCCTGGTTTAAGCCCAAAGCAGGGAATTCCGTTAATACCGGGCTGCCGCGTATTCCACCCAGCCGCCGGCTTCCACCAAGGCCCGCTCAAAGTCCTTGAGGACAAAAGGAAAGGACCGGGCTTTATCCCCTGCCTGAAAGTGTAAGGTACTGGCAGCGGTATTGACGGAAAGGATGGTCTTGGTTCCCCCGAATTCCCGGAACAGGACATCGAGGCTTGCCGGAGGAAGCTCTGCAGCGATCATACCGCAGTTGTACATGTTCTGCCGGAAAATTCGGGCAAAGCTTTCCGCAATGACGATATGGATCCCCTTTACTTCCAGCGCCCAAGGGGCGTGTTCCCGGGAACTGCCGCAGCCGAAATTCGCCCGGCTTACAATCGCCCCGATTTCAGCAGTGTCTCGGACGGGATCAAACCCAGGGAGCTTTAAATCTTCCAACAGATAGGGTTTGAGGGCTTCCTTGGAATTCTCGGTCAAATATTTTGCCGGTATAATCTCATCGGTGTTGATATCGCTACGGTCTAAAAACAACACGACGCCACCAAATGGTTTCATATATATTCCTCTACTCCTGCATTGGACTTGTTCAATAACCCGGTTGGTTATCGAACAAGTCTTGCAAAATGCTCCGCATTTTGCTGTTTTTTAAGCGGAACTTGTTCAGAAACTGAGGTTTCTGAACAACTCTATTGTTATGGGAGGTCTTCCGGGCTTGCGATGTGCCCCAAAATCGCTGTAGCGGTCGCACTAGCAGGGCTCATCAGGTGAACCATACCGCCCTTGCCCATGCGGCCGTAAAAGTTGCGGTTCGTCGTCGCGGCGCACACCTCCCCCGGGGCCAGCACCCCGTTGGACATTCCCAGGCATGCTCCGCAGGTCGGATTCGTAACGCAGAACCCCGCGTCTTGAAACAGGGAGATGAGCCCCTCCTTGAGGGCCTGGGCATATACTGCCGGGGTGGCGGGCGAAAGAATCGCCCGGACCCGCGGGTTAATCCTCCTGCCCTGCAGCACCCGGGCCGCTTCCCGAAGATCTTCCATACGTCCGTTGGTACAAGACCCGATATATACCTGATCCACCGGCGTACCCCGCAGTTCCCGAATCGGTTTGACCTGATCCGGTTTATACCCTACCGTAGCCAGGGGTTCAAGATGGGTACAATCCAGACTGACCGTACCGGCATAAGCCGCATCATCATCGCTCCACCAGGCCCTAAAGTCCGCCAAAGCCGCTTCTTTGGTCTCGTAGGTCTTATCCCCTTCAGGGCCAATGAAAGGCCACAGGTACTCCAGGGTGGTTTTATCCGGCATACACACCCCGGAAGTGGCCCCGGCTTCCACGGCCATGTTGCACAGGGTCATCCTTCCTTCCATGCTCAAGGCATCCAGCACCGGCCCCCGGAATTCCATCACCATATCGGTAGCCCCGGCAACCCCAATCTGGGCAATCACTCCGAGGATCAGGTCCTTAGCAAAGACCCCAGGTTTGAGGGTGCCGGTAAGCCGGATCTGCAAGGTTTCAGGCCGCTTGAACGCACAGACCCCCTTGAGGATCCCCACTTCCAGGTCCGTGGTTCCTACTCCTGCGGCAAACGCGCCGAAGGCGCCGTGAGTACAGGTGTGGCTGTCTCCCATGATGACGGTGTATCCGGGCCTGACAAACCCTTTTTCCGGGAAGAGGGCGTGACAGACCCCATTTCGGCCAATGTCAAAAAAGTCCTTAATCTCATGCCGTCCGGCCCAATCCCGCAGGATCTTTCCCTGTTCCGCGGTCTTTGAATCCTTAGCAGGACTCACATGGTCTATCACCACCTTGATCTTCGACGGATCAAAGACCTGGTCAAGGTTTTTGCTCACCAGATCGGTAATGGCAATAGGGGTGGTTATCTCGTGGCAAAACACCCGATCCAGTCTCAGCACCCAGGTTTCCCCAAAGGGCCGATCCGCGACATGGGTATCAAATATTTTTTCCGCCAGGGTTTTACCCATATACACCTCCGTTGTTTATATTATTTTTCTGCTGGGGGCTTAATTCCCCGAGGCTTTTCCCCAATACTCCTTTGGGCGGGGAAATGATCCATAGGACCCGAAGCGGTTCCGTACCGGCGTTAGCCAGTACATGGGGCGCGTTAGACCGGAAACTGATGGAATCCCCCGGAGCAAGGTCATACGTCTGGTTTCCCAGGCTCAAGGTCCCCTTCCCGGCTTCCACCATACCCAGCTCCCAGCCCTGATGGCCGTATTCGGTACTGCCCGTTTGGGCTCCCGGTTCAAGGGTGATACAATAGGCCTCAATACCCCCCAGGTGATCCGGCCCCTCAAGCTGGGCCAGCCGTTCGTACCGGACCCCTGGTTTGGTAAAGGAAAGTCGTTCATGGCTCCTGGTGATCTTCACCGGACGGGTCCGGCGATAATCCGCGAAAAGATACTCCAGGTCCATATCCAAAGCCTCTGCCAAGGCCAAGAGCGTATCCAGGGCAGGGGAAACACGGTTCCGCTCAATTTGGGAAACTAAGCTCTCACTTACCCCGGCACGATCCGCCACCTCCCGCAAGGTAAAAGACCGCCGCTCCCGAAAGGCCCGTATTTTCTCACCAAATTTTTCTATCGAATACGCCATAGGATCCAATCTTTAAGTATACTACAATACATGTAGTATACTTAAAGATTGAAGCGGTTGTCAATACCGAAACTCAGGGTAAACTCGAAGATGCTTAATCCAGGGCATCGACGTTTACTTTTTGAATTCCTTGTATAGTAATGAAATAGATTCCCGCGGATACTATGCATGTATATGCGTAAATCCTTATTATATAAAGAGATATACTTTTAAACGCCGATACCCTGTGCTTAATCCTTGTGGATATTGTTTCTCCTTACTTTTAAGAGTATGCTCAGTTTAAAGTTCCCTGAAAGGAGTTTCATATGCCGGAACCAGTAAAACGGGACCCTCAGGCCCCCAAATTTCTTGACATTACCATAAAGGATAATAATGGTAAGGTATGGTCTACTATTTATGCCCAAGCAAAGGATTTTTCCACCGGTTCAGTCGGTTATTATGCTTCTGATAAGATTACCAATCCGGAAAGCACCGAACGATACCAATGTAGTTTAAGTTTTACCCTCATCGGATCGAAACCAGGGAAATAACCTGGACCTATGGTAGCACTGAAAAACGCAATCGAGCGTTTTTCAGGGTGTCCCTATGGGACCTATCGTGAATTTGACGAGTCCCTACCGCTGAAACAGGTTTAGGGGACTGACCCTTGTCCGAAGGTGGTACAGGGGTCGTCTAGTATATAGAGGAGCATCATAATGATAAGCAGGAACCCTTGTATCGCCCACATAAAAGCAGGGTATCTTTTCCCTGAAATCGCCAAGCGGCGGGGAGCATTTGCCGCAGCCCACCCGGAAGCGAAGATCATAAGCCTCGGGGTGGGAAACACCACTGAACCTATCCTACCCCATATTAACCGTGGACTCCTGGAGGGCGCCCGGCAACTGGGTACGGTCGAAGGTTATTCAGGGTACAGCGACGAGGGGCTCCGGTCCCTCCGGGAACGGATAAGCCAGGTTTTTTATGGAGGTCAATTCACGGCGGATGAAATCTTCATCTCCGACGGAGCCAAGTGCGATATAGGCCGACTCCAACTCCTCTTCGGCTCAGGTACTAAGGTGGCGGTACAGGATCCTTCCTACCCGGTATACGTGGACGGTTCGGTCCTCATCGGCGCTGCTGGACCCTGGGCTGGCACCGGTTACCAGGGGATCCGTTACCTTCCCTGTACTGCAGAAAATAGCTATTTCCCGGATCTGTCCCTCCTTCCTGTGAACGGACTTTTCTATTTTTGTTCCCCCAACAATCCCACTGGGGCCACCGCTACCCGGGAGCAGCTCAGTGCCTTGGTCCATGCCGCCCTGCAAAAAGGGGCATTCATCGTTTTTGATGCTGCCTATAGCGAATATATCCGGGACCCCGCCTTGCCCAAGAGCATCTTCGAGATACCGGAGGCCCGAACCTGCGCTATTGAAGTGAATTCCTTTTCCAAATCCGCAGGGTTTACCGGGGTACGGCTTGGCTGGACCGTGGTACCCCAGGAACTGGTGTATGCCGGAGGTGAAAAGGTCAATGCAGACTGGAGCCGGATCTGTGGTACCATCTTCAACGGGGCATCAAACATCCCTCAGGTGGGGGGATTGGCCGCCCTGGAACCGGAGGGACTCATGGAGATTCGAGCCTTGACGGATTTCTACCTGGGCAATGCGAAACTCATTCGTTCCGCCTTGCAGAAGCTGGGGATTTCCTGCGTGGGAGGGGACCATTCACCCTACATCTGGGCTCATTTCCCGGGTAGGGACAGTTGGGACGTGTTTTCAGCGATCCTGGAAACCTGTCAGGTAGTGACCACTCCCGGTTCAGGGTTTGGCCCTGCAGGGCAGAGCTTTATACGGTTCTCGGCTTTTGGACACCGGCCAGACGTGGAGGAAGCTTGTACGCGTTTGGGAAGGCTGCCCAAGGGTTAAGCCCTCAAAAGCCCGTAAATCCGGGGGCAGCACCTTTTTTGCGCTGCGGGATCGATATTTTTCTTGACAATTCGGTAAGACCGTTTCATGATAATAGATTAAAGACAAGATAGTACTAACGATTGCACTACAAGGAGCGCTTCTATGAGCCAGAGGACGGAGCTGATCAAAAATGTTTCCATAGCCGGTCACGGCGGGACCGGTAAAACAAGTCTATTTGAACATCTGTTGTTTGCAGGAGGGGTCATCTCCAAGGCTGAAACCGTAGAATCCGGTAAAACCGTCGCTGATTCGAGCCCTGAAGAAATTGAGCGGAAGATCTCGATCCATGCCGCTATGGCGCATATTGAACGGAATGGTAAAAAGATCAATATGTTTGATACCCCTGGTTCTTCTGATTTTGTGGGGGATGTTATTTTAACCTTCCGGGCTTCGGAGTTTGTCCTCCTTACCGTGGATGGTCGTTCTGGGGTACAGATTGGCACCATCAAACTCTGGCAGGACCTTCAAAGCCGTGCAAAACCGAGAGGTGTTTTTATCACCAAAATGGATGATGAACGGGCGAATTTTACCAAAACCCTCGAGGACATACAAGAAAAATGCCGGATTAATCCGGTAGTCTTTACCATGCCTATAGGGTCTGGCCCGCAGTATCAAGGGGTGATTGATGTCTTGCATGAGAAAGCGTATATGGCCCAGGGGGGGGCCCTAGAAAAAGAGGGTCCCATTCCTCCAGAGTATCAGGATGCGGCTAGTGCGGCCAGGGAACGGATCATCGAAGCCGCGGCCGAGGGGAATGACGATCTCATGGAGCAGTACCTGGAGACAGGCACCCTGGATGCAGCAGGAATACACCAGGGACTTGTCGAAGCCTTGGCAGCGAACAAGATCCTCCCGGCCTTTGCCGGGGTTGCCCTGAAGAATTCCGGGCTTATTCCCTTCCTAGAATTTATGACAGACCTAGCCCCTGGTCCACAGGCCGCGCAAGACACGGTTCTTGACGGAGCAGGGGTTCCCCAGAAGATCCCCATCGATCCTGATAAGCCCCTGGCCGCTTTGGTTATCAAGACCAGCTACGATCAATTCTCAGGAAAACTCTCCTGGTTAAAGATCATCCAGGGCAAGCTTTCCGCAGATTCGGAAGCCTTCAATGTCTCGGAAAACAAGAAGGAACGGATCGGTAAGATTTATACCTGTTTGGGTAAAAAACTTGAGGAAGTCCGGGATTTCTATGCGGGGGATGTGGGAATCGTGGCAAAAATAGGAAGCCTTAAGACCAATGATACCCTTACCGCAGGGGATGGCTCCTTCAAATTTATGCCTTTGCGGCTCCCTGAACCGGTTCATTCCGTAGCGGTTAATGCAATAAATAAAAAAGACGACGACAAACTGGGGGAGTTTCTCATCAAAGCCACCGAAGAAGACAAGACCTTCCGTTATGCCTTTAACACCGAAACCAAGGAAACGGTCATCTCCGGTATGGGTGAACTCCATGTCAATATCATGCTGGATAAGATCAAACAGAATCAAAAAATTGACGTAGAAACCCACATCCCCCGGGTACCCTATCGGGAAACGATCACGAAAAAAGCCGGCGCCGAGTACACCCACAAGAAGCAGACCGGTGGACACGGTCAGTACGGCCGGGTGGTCCTGGAAATCGCTCCCTTGCCCCGAGGTGAACAGTACAAGTTTATCAATGCCATTTTCGGCGGCGCCGTGTCTAAGGGGTATATTCCCGGAGTTGAGAAAGGGGTCCTCGAAGGTATGGCTGGGGGAACTATGGCAGGTTACCCGGTAGTGGACGTGGAAGTGAAGATCGTAGACGGCAAGGAACATCCAGTGGATTCCTCTGAATTGGCCTTTAAACTGGCTGCCCGAAATGCCTTCCGGGAATGTATGCGGCAGGCATCCCCGACCCTTTTGGAACCGATTATGAACCTGACGGTCTTTGTGGAAAGTAAATACTTAGGGGACGTGATGAGCGATCTTTCGGGAAAACGAGGCAAGATCCTGGGGCAGAATTCCGCGGGGGGTATTGAAGAAATCCGTGCTCAAGTGCCCCAGGCAGAGCTCTTACGGTATTCTATAGACTTGCGTTCTATTACCAGCGGTACGGGTTCTTTTAGCGTCGAATTTGACCACTATGCACCAATTTCAGGCAAGATATCCGATGAAGTCATCAAGGCGGCTCAGGCATTCCGGGTGCAGGAAACCGAGGAATGAGGTAAGGGTTTTTCTGTTTTTATCATCAGCTTGTTCTAGGCATATATACAATGCTTCAAACAAGGAGGTCGCCGTCCGGGAACTTCCCGTCCCGAGACGGCTTTTTTATGTCTGAGGAAGCAGTATGGGGTATTAACGACCTTGTGGACGGGCATCCCCCTTTATTGAAGCAATTATTGGAGTTGTTCGGAAACCTCAGTTTCCGAACAACTCCCGCTTAAAAAACGATAAAAAATGTGGATTTTATTAAGAAATCCACATTTTTTGGAGACTTGTTCGAGAACCAACCGGGTTATCGAACAAGTCCATTATACAGCCAATGCGGTTTCAACGTTTGACATTTTGAAGGGGCCTCTTTATATTATTTTATAGAAACTAAGGGTTTCTTTACAAAATAAAGTAGGTTTGGTAAGGAAAGATTTCAAAACAAGGACCATGGTAATATCCTATGCATTTCTCTATGATAATTAGTATTCTTGTACGCTTTTATGGATGTATACATTCCTCAATGAGAGAATAGATCCTCTTCTAATCAGTTCAGAATCTTATTATGGGTGCACGCCTAGTCCTCAAGAGGAGTATCGTATGAAAACCAATCTTTTTAAACGCTTCATAGGTTTTATGCTGCTATGTGCAGTGATTGGTAGTATTGGATGTGTAAGTACACAAGCATCTACAGCGTCTACGGACCAGTTTACGCAAAAACTTGAGGTATCCCTAGTGGCTCCCGCGAGATTTTATCAGTGGGTAAAATCTGACTATGCCCGTCAAGCGATGATAGATATAGAGTCTGGATTATTAGAATTTAGGTATGATGAAAACGGAGATTATCTGGTACAAAGCACGAAGAAGGGGAGAAAAACCCTGACTATATGGGGAAATCAATTACTGGGGCAAGATACCAATATGAGGACCGAAGTATTTACGGCATTTATATTAGCCGCATACGCATTACAGCAGCATAAGGAACCCCTCGATACGGCATTTGAGGCATTAAAACAAATAATGGATGAAAAAATATACCATGACCGGAAAGCACAATTGATGGAAGTCATCCAAGTAGGCATACAGGAATATGAGCATGGCGGAACAACCTGGGAAGCATATCAAAAAGCACATTTTGAAATAAAGGATACCATGATAAGCATGAAATAAGGGACCATATCTCAAGGTATGCTCCGGACTATACATGATGCCCTCAGGTCTCACTATGCACTCTCACAAAGCCATACCTAGGGCCTGTTCACACTACGTGGAATCAATGAACAAACGGCAATAACACACAAGGCAAGACAGATAAATGTGGAAAATAGCAGATCCAGCTGGTCATACCTTGTCCCTATCCGCCGAAACCCTTTTAACCGCCGAAACATCCGTTCCACCTCATTCCTCTG